>JBEIJG010000132.1:0-7727 GCA_040380385.1 Phycisphaeraceae bacterium
CCCGGCGTATCGATGAAGGTCACCATGCGATCAACATCGCCAGACTTCACCGGCACACAGAAGGCACGCGTCGACTGCGTAATACCACCAGCTTCGCCCTCGGCGATATTCGTCTTGCGAATACGGTCGAGCAAGCTCGTCTTACCGTGGTCGACGTGACCGAGGATGGTCACGATCGGCGCGCGGCGACGCTCGTCGACGCGCTCGCGATCCTTGAAGCGCTCTTCGATGATCTCGGCCGCAGACTTCGCTTCATCGACGATGAGGTCGATCTCGAAGTCCATCATGATTTCAATCGCCTTCTCGCGATCGATGGCGCTGTTGATGGTCGCCATCGTTCCGCCAAGGAAGAGCTTCTTGATGATGTCGGTTGCCTTGATGCCGGTCGCAGCCGAAAGCTCTTTGATCGTCAGCGGCTCTGCAACGTGAATCTGTTGCACTTCACCGGGCTTCCGCTCGGTGCGTTGTCCGCCGCCACCCATACCGCCGCCCATCGGTCGACCCGACGGCGTACGGTGCGAGGACATAAAGCCCTTCGCCGCATCGAGACGCGCCTTGCGGTCGCGAATGTCCTGCGCGCCAAACTCGATGCGCGCCGATTCGCCCGCACGACCGGAACGAGAAGAAGACCCGACACCTCGGCCGCGAGCGCCACCTGCGGCACCACCCGCGCCGCCCGTGCGTCCCATCGGTCCGCGCGCGCCACCAGGTCCGGCGGTGCCTGGACCTGTGCGACGCATCGGCGGTGGCGTTGGAAGATTGTCTGCTTGCTCAACGCGGATGACTTGCGGACCCGCGAGTCGCGTCTTCTCTTTGTTCGTCAGTTGCTGACCCGCTGGGCCAACGATTGACGGCCGCGAAGGCACGTTCATGACGGGCTTCGCGCCGGACGTGTCGGTGAGCGACGATGGCGGCGGCGGCGGTGCTGTGATCACGCGACGCGCCACGGGCGACGCTGGCGTCGCTGGAGTTTGCGGTGGCTTTCCACCGGTTCCGTCGAGCCGCGGTTGAGGACGTGCACTCAAACCAGCCGGGATGCGGTATGTGGGTGGAGTGGCGGGTGGCGGCGTCGTTGCACCTGCTCCCGCTGTTCGCGCGGTTGGCGCCGCAGCAGAAGGAGTTGCAGAAGGAGTCGCGGAGGAAGTCGAGGCCGTTGGCGCGACCGAGGAATCCGAGGGCGACTTCGCGGTGGCGGGAGCCGCTGCGGCAGTCGCACTCGACGCTGCCTCGTCTCGCTTGGCAGATGACGCCATGACTGACGCCATGACGGGCGAGGTCGGAGTCGAAGAAGCGACCGAAGCGGACACGGAAGCCGCTTTCGCTGAGGTCGGCGCTGACGTGGCTGCCGCGGTTGTCGCCGCCGGCATCGCAGAGGTCGCTGCGCCCGTCGAACCACTCGCCGATGGAGTCACGCCCGAAGCGTTCGAACCCGACGTACCGATGTCCGTGCTCGGAGCAGTGGCTGCAGTCGCTTCATCCGAAGACAACTTCGCCGTAGCCTTGGCCGCGGACTTCGTGACCGCGGCTGACTCTTCGGAGGGGGTTGGCGTGGAGACAGTCGGCTTACGGGTTGCGCGCTTCGCAACTGCCGGAGCAGCGTCGCCCACATCCGCATCCGCGCTCGCCGCCGACTTCGGAGTGCCCTTCGCGGCCGATTTGGCCGCTGCAGACGCCGTCGTCGCCGCTTTGGCGGAGGCTGTCGACTTCGTCGCGCTCGCTTCCGAAGCTGCAGCGGACGACTCTCCGGACGAGTCTCCAGCCGAGTCTCCAGCTGAGTCTCCAGCTGAGGAGCCCGACTCAACATCGGATGCATCAGCGACTGCAGTCGCCGTTGCTGCCGCTCCCCCTGCATTCGCGAACCACTCGCGGATCGTCAGCGCAAGGCCGACCGACACCGGCGAAAGGTGGGTTGCGATATCGGGAATTTCTTCGGCCTGGCAACGCGCGACGATGTCCTTGGAACTCACACCGAGTTCCTTGGCAAGCTGATGCACCTTCAGCGGGGCGGGTTTCTTCGACAAGCAGTCCTCCTAAAGCCCATTTCACCTAAGCGCTCAGAACACCCTGAGCCGCTTCCAACACTCTCACGACGCTCGGCGCCACGCGTGTGGCGACCGAGCACGATCTCATCCCACACGATCAACCATTCGCACGGCCGGAGCGGTGCGCGCCGAGGATCGAATCCGCAGCGCTTTCCGCGTCGGCATCGGGTTCTGCGCCCGAGCCTTCGGAGCCCTGCGTCGTTCCCAAGATTGCTTCGGTCGCGGCCGCATCTTCCGCGGCACGTGCCGCAGCTTCCGCTTGCTCGCGCTCGCGTTCTACTTCAACCTCACGTGCGCGATTCGACGCCGACGCACACATGATGTCTGCGAGCTCGTCTGAAATCTCGAGCTCTTCCATCAGCATTTGAGGCCCAATCTCCTCGACGTCGAAGACGCTGATCATGCCGAGCGCGCCCAGCTTGTCCAGCATTTCGTCGTTGACACCCTCGATCGGACGCAGGGTTTCCTGCAGGATCTCGAGGCCCTTCGCGAACTCGACCGGCGTCAGGATGTCAATGTCCCAACCCGTGAGTCGCGCTGCGAGGCGCACGTTCTGACCGCGCTTACCAATCGCAAGCGACAGTTGGTCTTCGCGCACGATGATCGTGGCGCGGCCGAGTTCGAAGCAGAGGCTGACTTCTTCGACCGCAGCTGGACGAACGGCGTTCGAGATGAGCACTTGGCTCGACTCGTTC
This sequence comes from Phycisphaeraceae bacterium, assembly GCA_040380385.1. GTDB lineage: Bacteria > Planctomycetota > Phycisphaerae > Phycisphaerales > SM1A02 > QWPT01. The sequence continues at coordinate 2,738 of JBEIJG010000132.1, forward strand.
CAGAGCACGATGTCGATCTTCTCGCCGTTCACTTCATCAACGATGTTGCGAATACGGCTGCCGCGCACACCGATGCAGGCGCCCTTCGCATCGACCTTCGAGTCAACGCTCGCGACCGCGACCTTGCAACGTTGGCCAGGCTCACGCGCGAGCGCCTTGATTTCGATCACGCGCTCAGCAACTTCCGGAACTTCGGCCTCGAAGAGGCGACGGATGAAATCGGGATTCGCGCGGGAAAGAATGATCTTGACTTGGCTTCCGGCGTCGCGCACGTCGAGCACGAGGCAACGAATGCGGTCGCCCGGCTTGAACATCTCGCCTGGGATCTGCTCAGACTTCGGCATGAACGCCTCAGCGCGATCGACTTGCACAATCAGTGCCGGACCTTCTTGGCGCACGACGGTTCCCGCAACGATTTCGCCCTGCTTCTTCGCGAATTCTTCCATCAGCGCGTTCCGCTCGTCTTCGCGGAACTTCTGAATCATCACTTGCTTCGCGGTTTGCGCGGGGATTCGGCCGAGACGCTCGATCGGGATCATTTCGCGATCCACAATCTCGCCCTCTTCATTCATGATGTTGCGCCAGATCGTGATCTTGCCCGAGAGGCGGTCCATCTCGCAGCCGAATTCTTCGTTGTCGAGCGAGTCAAAGTGCTTGCGTGCAGCACTGATCATCGCCATCTCAAGATCGCGGAAGAGATGCTCGCGGTCGATGTTCCGGTCGCGTGCGATCGAGTCGAGGATGCGAAGAGTTTCAGCGTTCATGGCGAGGTGACCTTTGAGACCTTTCTCTGGCGTGCGCGCGAGTGCCTTCAAGATGCGGCAGCCGCGAGCGAGATTGTTCCGCAACGTGTGCTGCGGCTGGGTTGTCCCGCAGCAAGCGCTGCGGTTGGGTTGTCCCGCGGCGACTGCCGCGGTTGAAATGTTGTGCGTGTGTTCTGGATCAGGGTTGGTCGGCTCCGCCGAACACGTCTTCACGTGACTTGGCAAGACGTGACTTGGCGAGACGTGACTTGGCGAGACGTGACTTGGCGAGACGTGACTTGGCGAGATGAGCAGAACAAACCCCAAAACAAAAAACCACACGCAGTTGCGCATGGCCGGCTCAGTGCCTGCGGACATCACCGCAGGTGGTTCCATGGTGCCGAGTGGTCAAGCCATCACGGTCGTTGGAAGCCTCCGGGGATGTCGAACGACTGTGGCACGAGGTCACTTTGGTGATGGCCTCGATACACACCCTGATACAAACCTTGGCGCGCAACTTTTTGACACAACTCGTGCGCAAACGTCGATCGTGAACGACTTTGTCGCCACGCCGACGAAGGGCACGCGAAGCATCCAAAGCTTCGCGCCACGCTCGAGCCAGACCAGAGATGAGACCTTTCGGGCCTCATCGCAGGAATCCAGCCCGAACGGTCCTACCGCTTGACGGATCACGGGGGGTTGAGTCACCGGGAATCGAAAGCATTGGGACACGCCGTTCGGTCGCAAGCCGGTCTTTACCGGCATCGAAACTCCCCTCCCGTTGCAACAAACGCTACGGGAGGGGCTTGGAAGATATCGCTCCCGCATCAAAAGGTCAATGCAACGCCCGTGCAGCGCCCGCGAGACGTCGAAGTTTGTGAAATCCTCACGGGGCGTCCGCGGGTCGCGGTGCGTTCGCAGCCGCATGCGCAGCCGGACTCGCAGTCGGATCTACGCTCCGCTTCCGCCGCCGAGATCGATGCGCTCCGTTGGGGAGACTGCGCGGTCGATTCTCAACGCGCGATTTCCCCGCAACTGACCGATTTGCGCGAGGAACTTCGCTTTCCCCTCGACGCCGAGCACTGCCGGCGACGTGGCCGGACGACTCGTCACAATCAAGTCACCGACTTCGAGCGTGCGGAGCTCCGAAAGGGAAATCGTTGTCGTTGCCAGAGTTGCGTCGAGTTCAACCCGCGCACCCGAGAGCCCGCCGGCGATCCGTTCCGCGGTGCCGCCTTCGCCATGATTCTTGCCAGTCACAAACCAACTCTGCGCTGAGAGATCTTCGATCAGCGGCTCAATGGCGTTGTAGGGAATGCAAAGCGCCATCGAACCGGCGCGATTCGTCAACTTCACTTCGAAGCCGATAACAACGACGACTTCGTTCGGCGGAACAATCTGCACGAGTTGCGGGTTCGACTCCATCTCGCCGAGCTCGAAATCAATCTTTCGGATGCCAGCCCACGCCTCGGAGAGCGCCGCCATCCCGCGCACGAGAATCTTCTGCAGGAGTTTGGTTTCGATCAGGGTCATCGGCCGCTGTGGAACGAAGAGCTCCTTGTTCGAGCCGCCGAGAAGGCGATCGATGATCGGGTAGAGCACCAGCGGCGATACCTCGAGGCAAATCTGACCTTCGAGCGGCGGGCAGCGGACGAGGTTGAAACTCGTGGGATTCGGGAGCCCGGAGATGAACTCCTGGTAGGTCATCTGCGTCGCGTTCGACACGCGGACTTCGACGATCGTGCGGAGGAAGCCCGAGAGCGACGCGCCGAAGTTTCGAGCGAACGTCTCGTGCAGCATCTCAAGCGCGCGCATCTGATCCTTGGAGATGCGCTCGGGCCGTTTGAAGTCGTATGGGCAAATCTCGACCTTGTCGCGATCGCGCCGGGCACGCGAGAAGATCTGCGTCGGCGGCGCGGCAACGGCAGGCGCAGGCTCGCTTGCCGCGTTGAGAAGCGCGTCGATATCGGATTGGTTGAGAACTTCGGTGCCGGCCATATTTCGTCCTGAAATTGGGCCCTGTCTGTGCAGGCCGCGCAGTTGGCTGAACTTGTCGGCGAGGAATCCAGGCTCCGCCGGATTTCGGCTCCTCCACCGAGTGTCGTGCATATCGGCGGCCGACGCCGAATGCCGTGAAAACGGAACTGCAGATTCCGCGTTGCGATGGCACGCCGCCATCCCGCGCCATCATCCCGCGCCATCATTCCACGCCGACACGACACGCGGACGTCTTGCGAATCGTGCCCCATGACGTTCCATCGCACTCGGTTGGCAACGGAACCGTCCATGGCCCGTAGGATGCCCGCCCCATGCGCAACCTGAGAACCATCGAGACCGCGCTGGTCTTTCCCCTTTCGCCGTTCCACCGCGCGATTCGTCGCTCGCGTTCCGGTTTCAAGCCCATGCTCCGCACGATGCTCCACTCGATTCTTCGCGGTCGCGGCGCGGCTGTGGCCGTCCTCACGATCGCCGCGCTGATTCTTCTCGTGGCACCGAGCGCGAGTTATGCCCTCGCCCAGACCCCCCCGAAGTTCCCCGGCGTGCCCGGCCTTGGTGGTGGAATTGGTGGAGGTGGCGCGTTTGGCAAGAACGCCGCCGAAGACGAGCCGCTCTTCAACGACTCACGCGATCAGGTCGAAACGCGACTCGTGCTTTCTCAGGACAAAGCTGCACCTGGTGGCGACCTCCCGATCGCGATCGAGATGAAGTTAAAGTCGGGTTACCACGTGTGGACTGGCCCAACGCCACCGGCCCCTGGCCTCGTTGTGTGGGATGGTGCCATTCGCACCGAAGTCATTCTCAACCCGAAGGAAGGTGCTGACGGCGCGATTTCGAGCGCACCGATCGACGGCATCGATTTCAACACGGCTTTTATCCAGTGGCCCGAACAACATGGATACGACACCGATGTTGGCGAAGGAAAGAAGAAGTACGCGGTGTACGAAGGTACGCCTGTTGTCTTCATCCCGCTCTCGGTGAAGAGCGATGCGAAGCCCGGCATCGTTGAAATCCCGGTGCGCGTGACGTTCCAAGCGTGTGACGCGGTCGGATGCAGCCGCCCCGCCGATGTCGATCTCGTCGCGCGCATTGAAATCGTGGCGAACGCTTCCGCGAGTGAACCGAATGCCGCGTTTGTTGCGTTCGATCCGCCGTTTGATCCCACCGTCTACGGCCGCATTCGCTCGGGCGAGAAGCCAACGGAGCTCCTTGAGTTTCCGATCTTCTCCTACAAGTTCTCGATTGACCCGAACGGTCTCGGCTTCTTGTTGTTGCTCGTCGTCGCCGCGTTTGGCGGAGCACTGCTCAACTTCACTCCGTGCGTGTTGCCGGTGATTCCGCTGAAAATCATGGGCCTTTCGCAAGCTGCGCAAGGCAGCCGCGCGAAGTGCTTCTCGCTCGGCTTCGTGATGTCGCTCGGCGTGATTGCGTTCTGGCTTGCGCTCGGCGTGATGATTGCATTCGTGAAGGGATTCACCAGCACGAATCAACTCTTCCAAACGCCCGCATTCACGATCGGTGTCGGCGTGGTGATCGCCGTGATGGCGATCGGCATGGCCGGATTCTTCTCGCTCAAGTTGCCCGACTGGGTCTACATGGTCGAGGCAAAGCACGATAGTTACAGCGGGTCGTTCTTCTTCGGCATCATGACCGCGGTGCTCTCGACGCCGTGCACGGCACCTCTGATGGGCACCGCTGTCGCGTGGGCAACGACGCAAGGACCAACGACGATTCTCACGGTTTTCGGCGCGGTTGGAACGGGTATGGCGATCCCCTACCTCGTTCTCTCGGCGAATCCTGCGTGGATTGAGAAGATGCCGCGCACAGGTCCCGCGAGTGATCTCATCAAGCAAGTCATGGGACTTCTGCTCCTTGCCGCCGCCGCGTACTTCATTGGCGCAGGCGTCGCAGGCGTGCTTGTAGCGCCACCCGAACCACCGAGCCATCTTTACTGGTGGCTTGTGTCGATCTTGGGCGCGAGCGCCGGAGGATGGCTTGTGATTCGCACGATCGCGCTCACGAAAAAGCCTTTGAATCGCGCACTTTTCGGCGGTTTGGGAACATTCGTACTCGTGGTCAGCGTCTTGATTGGTCTCTCGCAAACCGCAAAGGGACCCGTCGATTGGACCTACTACACGCCTGAACGTCTGGAGGTCGCGCAGAAGGAAGGCAAGGTTGTGGTTGTCGATTTCACTGCGGAATGGTGCGCCAACTGCAAGACGCTCGAAGCGCTCGTACTCAATACACCA
>JBEIJG010000133.1:0-7720 GCA_040380385.1 Phycisphaeraceae bacterium
CGCTCAAACTGCGAGTCGCGAGCGCTCAAACTACGACTCATCTCAGCCCGCCGCGATTCACTCGCGGCGAGGCGTGCCAGAGCGAGGGCGCGGCAAGAGCCGCGCTCGAGCGCTCAAACCTAGTACGACTTCGCGAAGATCGCGCGGCGTGTCGTCGGCTTGCCCGTGAAGATGCACGTTCCCGGTTCATCCGCGCCTTCGAGCGGAATGCATCGGCACGTCACGGCGAACTTCGCCTTGAGTTCCTCTTCGACCTTTCGATCTGGCGCGTAGTGCACCAGTGCGAAGCCGCCCTTGACTGCGCCGCCACCGGACTCATTCGCTTCGGCTTCGTTGCGTGCACCAAAGAACGCTTCGAACTCCGCGCGTGAATCAATGCGCTGCGTGTTCTGCTCACGATGCGCCTTCGCGCGCGCGAACAGCGTGCCTTGGATGTCTTCGAGCACTGAGTAAATCGTCGCGACAAACTCGTCGCGCTTCACACTCGTCTTCTCCTTGTGGCCGCGATCGCGACGCGCCATGAAGACCGAATCTTGCTCCATGTCGCGCGGACCAACTTCAACGCGAACAGGAATGCCCTTCTTGATCCACTGCCAGGTCTTGTCGCCACCACGGATATCGCGATTGTCGACTTCAACTTCGATGGTGCGGCCGAAGTACGGAATCTTGCGCAAATCTGCAGCGAGCTTGTTGCAGTAATCGAGCACCGCTTGCGCCGTTTCTGGCTTGTGCGTCACGGGAATGATCACGATGTGCGACGGTGCCAAGCGCGGCGGAAGCACCATGCCGTCATCATCTGCGTGGGTCATGATCATGCCGCCGATGAGACGCGTCGACACGCCCCATGACGTCGTCCATGCGTATGAAACCTTGCCATCTGCGTCGCTGAACTTGATTTCACTTGCGTGCGCGAAGTTCTGCCCGAGGAAGTGCGACGTACCTGCTTGCAGCGCTTTGCGGTCTTGCATCATCGCTTCGATGCAATACGTATGGACGGCGCCAGGGAATCGTTCGCCTTCTGTCTTCTCGCCCTTCACAACGGGCATCGCCATCCAGTTCTCCGCGAAATCTGCGTATACCTCGAGCATTTTCAGCGTTTCTTCCATCGCCTCTTCGCTGGTCGCGTGCGCGGTGTGGCCTTCTTGCCACAAAAACTCGGCGGTGCGCAGGAAGAGTCGCGTGCGCATTTCCCAACGCACGACGTTCGCCCACTGATTGATGAGAAGCGGAAGATCGCGGTAACTTTGCACCCACTTCGCAAAACTCGCACCGATGATCGTCTCTGACGTCGGGCGCACCACGAGCGGCTCTTGCAATTCACCGTCAGGAATAAGTCCCTGCTTGCCATCGGCTTTCACGCCGGGCTTCAAGCGGTGGTGCGTTACAACCGCGCATTCCTTCGCGAAACCTTCGACGTGTTCCGCTTCCTTCTCGAAATACGAAAGTGGGATAAACAGCGGGAAATACGCGTTCTTATGCCCCGTGTCCTTGAACATCTTGTCGAGCGAGCGCTGGATGTTCTCCCACAGCGCGTAGCCCCACGGCTTGATCACCATGCAGCCGCGCACGTCGCTTGTTTCCGCGAGATCAGCCGCGCGAACCACCTGTTGGTACCACTCGGGGTAATCCTGCGCACGCGTTGGCGTGATCGCGGTTTGGGCGGCAGGGGCGGTTTGCTTGGGGGCGTTCTTCTCGGTCGACATGGTGGCTCTCGCTGTTGCTGAAGCGCCGAGCGATGCTTCGGTGCTTTCGCGCTCCTTGGGGCCGAGAAGGTAGCAGATAAGTGCAGATTTGCGCGTGAATCGTGGGTTTCGTGCACGCGGCGGATACAGTCGCCGCACATGCGTGAGGAAGATCGAACCGACATGAAGAGCACCACGCGCGAGGCCGAGCCTGCGCACGAGGTTGAGCTTGCGCACGAGGTTGAGCTTGCGTACGAGGTTGAGCTCGCGCATGGGGGACGATTGCCGGGCGAAGTACTTCGCGCCGCGCTGCGCGCTGCAGGCAACGACGCATTGGTTGCAATCTCTCGTGCGGAAGATGCGACGCGTCGACGTGAGGCAGTGCGCGCAACACGCCGAGCGCTCAAAGATGTTCGCGCGTTGTCCGCGCTCTGTCGACCAGATGGTCGTCATGTACATGCGTCAAGCGCGGATGGCGCAATTGAGTTCGCTTCGAAAGCAAACCAACTGCTCGGACCGCTGCGCGATCGTGACGCGCTTGTTCGCTCGATTCAGCGGCTTGCGGATCGTTTCGCGGATGGCGAGCCGCGACGCGTGGTGCGTACGGTGTTGCTGGCGACGCTTATCTTCGCGGAAAGTGATCGTGCGGAAGACGACGTGTGGGCGCAGGGATCACTCACGCGCGCGCATCGTGCGTTGCGTTCGATGCGTGACGCCATGCGCAACGCAGAAGAGGCACCCTTTGTCGCGCGGCAAGCGTTGGATCGCCTGCTTGAAACCCACCGCCACGCGGCAGCAACCTTGCGCGACGCGCTCGCGGCGAACGACCTTGTCCGCCTGCATGACAGCCGAAAACTCGCGTCGTTTCTCGCTTTAGCGCTGCAGCCGTTTGGTGACACAGTGCCGAGTGAAGTCGCGCGACTCCGCACACGCTCGAAGCGGCTTGTTTCGGCACTCGGCGAAGATCGTGATTGGGCGCTCCTTGATGTTGAAATGGCCCGAGTTCGCGGCCAACTTGGTGGAAGCGCTTTGGTCGCTTCGATCGACGATGCGCTGCGCCTCGCGCGGCTCGAAGCCTCGGCACGCATGGAAGACGCGGCGCGCGCATTTCTTCGACTTCGCAGGCGTCGCATCGAACGCGTACTCGAAGAACTGTTGCTCGATTGACGTACGCTTTTGTTTGACGAATGTGGATGTCGCGGTTTGCGGGCGCGCGGCAGAGACGACAACAATGCGCGCAGCGAATTCGTATCCTGTCGCGTATGACTTCGTACAGATATCCATTTCGCCCCACCATCGGCATCGTCGGTGGTATTGGCAGTGGTAAGAGCGAAGTCGCGCGGGCGTTTGCAGCGCTTGGCTGCGAGGTTTGCAACAGCGACGATCTCGCGCGCCGCGTGTTGGCGGAACCCGAGGTCATCGCGCAAATCACGTCAATGGTGCTGCCTCCGACTGGCGCTTCGTCGTTGCTTGCGCCGGATGCTTCGATCGATCGTGCGCTTCTCGCGCGCGCCATCTTCGCGTCTGCCGACGCACGCCAACGCGTCGAGCGCATCATGCATCCTCGCATTGAGGCACTTCGCCGCGCACAGTTTGCGGCGGCGCCTGAGTCGAAGGTTGCCTTCGTCATCGATGCGCCGCTCCTTCTCGAAGTAGGCCTCGACCGCGAGTGCGACGCCGTCGTGTTTGTAGACGCACCATCTGCAATGCGGCAAGAGCGCGTTGCGCGCACCCGCGGCTGGTCGACGGAAGAGCTCGCCCGCCGCGAGTCCGCCCAACTCTCGCTCGCCGAGAAGAGGCAACGTGCAACCGACGTCATTCGAAACGACGCATCGCCTGCGGAACTTTCCGCAAGCGTTGCGAGGGTGCTTGAAACGATTCTGGGTCGCGGTCCACGTGCAGGCCGAGATGGGTTCGACGTGTTCGTGTGATTGTGGCGCGTCGGAGTTTTGATGCCTTTGGTTTTGATGCCTTGTCGGTGAGGTGCATGGCAGCTTTACTTCGCGCCCGACTTGACCGCACGCCTCTCTTGCGTCAAGATCCCACGGTCGCGAAAGCGGCGGTCGGATGCGCGAGGCGTCGCGTGTCCCGGACTGCGCCGATCGAAGTGCTCAAACCGCGCCCGAGCGAATTGCTCGACCGCGCACGAATGTGCGAGCATCCAAATCAGTGTCGTCCGTCGCGGAAATTGCGCCCACAGCGCTGCTTCCATCGATCCCACGTCCATCCAACGTCAATCTCCTCACAGTCATTCAAAACCTTCAGGGTTCCATCTGTGTGGCGTTTCGAGCGCGTGTTCGGGACGAACCCACGGAATCTTGAAAGCGGCTTTCGTAGGTTTCAAGAGTTCGTAGGTTTCAAGAGTTCGTAGGTTTCAAGAGTTCGTAGGTTTCAAGAGTTCGTAGGTTGCAAGAGAAGGTGGCGACTTCGCGGAGAACTCGGCATGTGCCGCGTTCCCGTGATGTCTAGAAAGCCGAGTCCGTTTCGACAGCTTGGTGCGTCATCGCCGGAGATTGCGATTTCGCTGCACGAAGCAGTTCACAGTGCCTCTCACAGTGCCTCTCACGGCACACAAACCGCAAAAGTTCCGCGGATCAATCGAAGGAAACCAGAGATGAGTCATAAGCAAGGTCGTCGTCGTCGTCGTGGCAAGGGTGGAAGCGGAGGCGGTGGTGGTGGAGGCGGCGGAGGTGAGTCCTCCAGCAATGCATCGCGCCCAACGTTCATTCCGAGCCCCGTGCTGGCACCGGGTTCGCTGCCCACCGACGAGCAACTTGCCGCCGAACTCGCGGAAATTGAGAAGGAGCTCGAGGGTAAGTACGAAGTCGCGAAGAAGGACGACCTCAATCTTGCGAAGCTGCAGAAGATGCCGCTCGACCAGCTCAACAAGTTGGCGAAGCAATCGGGCATCGACGATCTCAATCAGCCGAAGCAGAAGTTGGTCTTCGAGATTCTGAAGGCGCGCGCCCAAAAGGCCGGTCTGATGATCGCCGAGGGCACGCTCGAGATCACGCCCGACGGCTACGGATTCCTCCGCAGCGCCGACTACTCGTACCAACCGAGCCCCGACGATGTCTACGTTTCGCCGGCGCAGATCCGCCATTTCGGTCTGCGCCGCGGTCACGTCGTGAAGGGTCTCGTGCGTCCGCCGAAGGATCAAGAGATGTACTTCGCGCTCCTCCGCGTGGAAAGCGTGAATGGCCGCGATCCGAAGGTGTTGCACGATCTCCCGACGTTCGAGAACCTCACGCCACTGCACCCAAACAAGCGCATTCACCTTGAAATGGTGGGCTCGGGCAAGGTCGAGACGCGCATCATCGACATGGTGACGCCGCTTGGTTTCGGCCAGCGCGCACTCATCGTCGCGCCGCCGCGCACGGGTAAGACCGTGATTTTGCAGCAAATCACGAATGCGATTGCGACGAACCACAAGGACGTTCACGTCATCGTGTTGCTCGTCGACGAGCGTCCCGAAGAAGTCACCGACTTCAAGCGCAACACGCCGTCGCACGTTGAAGTCGTCGCAAGCACGTTCGATGAAGAAGCGATCCGCCACATCCAGGTCGCTGAAATGGTGATGGAGAAGGCACGCCGCATGGTGGAATTCGGCGAGCACGTGGTGATCCTGCTCGACTCGATCACGCGTCTCGCACGTGGTTACAACAATGCGCTTCCGAACTCTGGCAAGATTGGTTCGGGCGGCGTCGACAACGCGGCGCTCATCAAGCCGAAGAAGTTCTTCGGTTCGGCACGCAACATCGAGAACGGCGGCTCGCTGACGATTCTCGGCACGGCGCTCGTTGACACTGGTTCGCGCGCGGACGAAGTCATCTTCGAAGAGTTCAAGGGCACGGGTAACGCCGAATTGCACCTCGATCGCAAGCTCGTGGAAAAGCGCGTCTATCCCGCGATCAACATCGGTGCTTCGGGCACACGCCGCGAAGAACTCCTGCTCGATCCGAAGGAACACGAACTCATCGTGCGTCTCCGCAAGGTCGTCAGCGATATGAACACGGTCGACGCGATGGAGCTTCTCCGCACCCGCGTTTCGAAGACGAAGTCGAATGCCGAGTTCCTCATGACGATGGCGATGGGTTAAGGGCGATGGGTTAAGGGCGATGGATGAAGGGCTATGGGCGAACAACCTGTCCGCCGGTTGAGGAGCGCCTTTGGGCGGTCGAAACCACGAGAATTCGGGGGGTCGGGCAACCGACTCCCCTTTCAATTCCAAGCGTGCTCGAACGCATCAACGTGTCCAATCTCGCGTTCAACGCGCCTCGCCCATTCGTTTCGCGCGTTTGCGGAAGTACCATGACGGCTCGAATGAATACCGATCACGCGCCGTGCATCACGCGGCAGTACCTGATTGAGGGAAACATGCAGACAACAGCTAAAACGAGTCACCGAAGCGCATGCCCGATGTCTTGCGAGCGAGAAGTCACTCAACCTCGTGCGGCGCGCGGTATCACCATCGTCGAGATGCTCGCGGTTGTTGGCGTCATCGCGCTGTTGCTTGCGATTCTGCTGCCCGCGGTGAACCTCGCGCGTCGCAACGCGCTGTGGGCAACAAGCCAAGCGAATCTGCGCCAAGTTGGCCAGCTGCTTGTGCTTTACGGCGGCGACAACCGCGATGCAGTTGTTCCGACGGCCTTTGACTATCGCTCGCTTCCATCGCCAGGGAAGCCGCGCACCGCCTCGCCACCGACCGTTGCTCCGCCGCTTGGCCCAGTGAGTTACGGCACGTGGACGGACATTTTGTGGACAACTGGCAAGTTTGGGCCCGTTGCGACCATTACGAACGCCGATCCCGCGACCGTGTGGGACTACCGTTTTGACTCGCCCGACGCCGCCCTCTACACAACGGGCTGGAGCGGCACCAATCCGTTCCGCTCCGCGATGCCGATCGACAAGATGCAGCGTGTGGTCAACAACGGCGGCGCCGCGGTGCTGCCTGGCCGTGGCGCAACGCCGCTCGGCGATGGCCCATGCGATGGCGATGCGGGCTCGCTCGTCGATAGCGCCGGTGACCCGATCACGGAGCGCGGTCACCCCGGCTATTTCGGCGGAAACCCATTCTTTGACGCGCGCGGGGGACAGTTCTGGACCTTCGGTCAGATCAAGCGCCCTCAGCAATCGATGTACTGCATGGATAGTTCGATCGGTGAGATGCTCTTCCTCAACGACGCGAACGTCAGTCCGAATAATCCGAACCTTGATCTCGTTGGGGTCGACTGGCGCTACTCCGGCAACAACGCGTTGATCCTTTTCCTCGATGGGCACGTCGACACGGTGCCTGAGTGGGAGGGGCTTCAGGAACTCGAGAAGGATCTTGGTGTACGAGTTCTCGACCTCGACAAGCAGCGCTTCTATCCAAACTGAAGCAGTCTGAACACAGTCCTTGCTGCTTCACTTCCGCGAAGGCTTGCGGAGGTCCAACGAGTTGCTACACTTTCCATCCCTCACCGTGCCACTGGCACGGTTTTTCATCGGGGGGCCGATTGGTGTTCTGTGAGTCGATGTGCATGACGCAAGTCGTGATCACGATTCACCGATCTACGACCGATCGATGACCGATGTACGCACGCGCGCCGGCGGCGCGTGTGGAGTCTTCAGCCGGATCGCGTGATGTGTTTTCGTGTGAGCAATGCTCGCGCGGCAGCAGAAAACGCGGTGAATGACGGTGCATGACAGTCAATGTAGGCAGAAACATCTTCGCCACCGTAGCTCAGTGGTAGAGCACACCCTTGGTAAGGGTGAGGTCGAGGGTTCAATCCCCTTCGGTGGCTTTGGCGGCGTCGTGGATGGCGTTGCTCAACAACTCAGTTGGCTTCTCCCATGAAGGGAGAGCCGAAATTCCTCACTTCCGCCCGCTGCGTGTTGCAAGGGGCGGGCGAAAGCTGGAGCTAGAGACATGGCCAAAGAGAACTTCAATCGTACGAAGCCCCACGTCAACGTCGGCACCATCGGCCACGTCGACCACGGCAAGACCACCCTCACCGCTGCGATCACCGCGGTTCAGGCCGCGCGTGGCTTCAGCA
>JBEIJG010000134.1:0-7635 GCA_040380385.1 Phycisphaeraceae bacterium
CATATGACCCGCGCTGCGCGTAGTGCTCCGCTTGGAGTTCGCCGGGAATGTCGCCTGGCTGTTGCGCGCGTTGCCGGGTGAGCGGTGCCATGAACACGCGATTTGGGCAGGCGAGTGAGCGAAGTGAGAGCGGCTTGAGAAGAAGATCGTGTGGCATGGTCGTCCGGGCGTTTGGGCGCGTGGTGCGCGGCTGAGCGACCATCTTCGCAGGATTGTGCGTGATCGATGCGCTACGCCCCCTGAACTTCGCTACGCCCCCTGAACTTCGCTGCGAATACACTCGCGATCGAACACTTTTCGGAACTTCCACCATGCCTCAACGCTCGTCTTGCGCTTCGACTCTTCGCCCTTTCGCCGCGTTTGTGCCTGCGTCGCGGTCGCTCGCCCTCGCGATGATGATGCCACTCACTGTTGGAGGTGTTCTCGCGGGGTGCAACACCGCGCCGAAGTACGCAAACCGCAAGTCGTTTGCGCTCGAAGCGAAGGCGGCCGAAGCGTGGTTTGAAGAAAACGTCACCGGCTTCCGCGAGCAAGTCGGGAAAAGTGGCGGCTACATCGTGTTCCCAGATATCGGCGAGTGGGGAATCATTTTCGTCGGCGGAACATTTGGTCGCGGCGCGGTGTTCAGTGCCGACGGAACGCAAACTGGTTGGGCCGCGATCAATCGCACCGCGCTTGGTGTCACGCTTGGCGTCCAGGGTCAGAAAATGGCGATTGTCCTCGAACACGAAGACACGATGCGGAAGTTCAAAGACGGATCGTGGTCGGGTGATATCGCCGCGACCGTTGTCGCAGCTGAGGCGGGCACGGCCGCATCGAAGCAGTTCGACCATGGCGTTGCGGTGTATGTTGGTGACCAGTCAGGTTTGATGGCGGGCGTTTCCATTGCGCTCTCGCGCGTTCGTTATAAATCGCTCGCGGATCTTGAATGACTCGCGCGACGCGTGATGCGCGCACCTTCGCATTTCCCCTTTCATTTGCACTGATTTCCTCCGCGAACGGCGCGCGGCCTTCGTTCGGCGAGGCGGCTCCGTTATCTTGCGATTGCGCAGAAGCGAATGAGTCGCCGAATGAGTCGGCTCCTGCGCCCAATAGAGGAGTATGAGATGCAAGATCACACCCGTCGCGAATTCCTCGCCTTGACCGCTGCCATCAGCGCCGCAGGGCTCGTTGCTCCGGAAGGCTTTGGCCTTCGCATGGCGTCTGCGCAAGAGGCAAAGGCGGGCGATGCGAAGTCGTCGACATCTGCCACGGGCGCGCAGGCAGTTCTGGGCAAAGTTGTCCGCATCGGTCTTATCGGTTGCGGCGGTCGTGGCTCGGGTGCTGCGAATGACTCGCTCACCGCAAATCCCAACGTCAAACTCGTCGCGATGGCCGACATCGATCTCGCGAAGGCCAAGGCTGCGCGCGACGCACTGAAGGAAGCGCACGGCGAGCGCGTCGACGTGAGCGATGAGCGCATTTTCGGCGGCATCGATGGCTACCAGAAGATCTGCGATTTGAAGGATGTCGATCTCGTGTTACTCGCGACGGCGCCAGGTTTCCGTCCGATCCACATCGCGGCAGCGGTCGGCGCGGGCAAGCATGTCTTTGCGGAGAAGCCGGTGTGCGTCGATACGGCGGGCTACCACATCTGCTGCGCCGCGCATGATCTCGCCGCGAAGCAGGGCACCGCGATTGTCACGGGCACGCAGTATCGCCGTCAGCCCAGTTTCATCGAAGGCATCAAGCGCATTCGCGAAGGCATGATCGGCGAAGTCGTCGGCATGACCGCGCGTTACTGCTCGAACGGCATTTGGTACCGCGAGCGTCAGCCGGGTATGAGCGACATGGAGTACCAGATCTACAATTGGATGCACTTCATCTGGCTCTCAGGCGATCAGATCGCGGAGCAAGCGGTGCACAACATCGACATCATTCACTGGGTGATGGGCGGCCCGCCGACGCGCTGCTTCGCATCGGGTTCGCGCTGGAATCGCCCTGCCGACAGCGAAATGTGGGACTCGGTGTCGTGCGACTTTGAGTGGGCGAACGGAAAGATCTGCTCGTTCACCGGCCGCCATTGGCCGAATTCCGACAACCAACTCGACAACGTGGTGTACGGCTCGAAGGGCGTTGCGTACTTGCGTGCGTTCGATGCGGGCACGCAGATCTACGACCACTCGGGCAAGGAGCTCTTCTCGATCAAGGGCAACCTTGGAGCTGCGTACCGACAAGAGCACAAGGAGCTCGTCGAGTCGATCAATGCGGGCAAGCCGATCGTCGAATTGCGCCAAACCGCGGAGAGTTCGATGATGGCCGTGATGGGTCGCGAGGCTGCGTACTCGGGGCAAATCGCCACGTGGGACTTCATGACGACGAAGTCGAAGCTCGACCTCATGCCGAAACTCGTGCAGATTCCAGGCGACGCGCCCGCGCCGTTCGTCCGGAAGCCAGGCGAGTATCGCTTGCAGTGAGTTCCGATCGTGGCGTTTCATGCAGAGAAAGTTTCATGCATAGAAATTTTCATGGATAGAAAGACGAGGCCGACGCACTGTGCGTCGGCCTCGTCTCTTTCAGCCCCGCCCTTTCAGCCCAGCCTTGTCAGCCTCGCTTCTGAGAGCATGCTTGCGCGACACTCGACGTTGCGGAATTCGAGGCCTCGCGCTGTCGGTGAAAGCGCTACTTCCGACGTCGCCACATGGCGAGGCCCACGAGGCCCATGCACGCGAGACCGAGCGTTTGTGGCAACGGCACCACGGCGAGTTCTCCGGTCACCTTGTCGCTTCCGCCATCGTCGAAGCCACGGAATCGCGCTGCGAAACCGTAGCCGTTCGATGTATCAAAGAAACTGGCATCCGACAGCGTCGCGAGCAGCGAGTCATTGCCTGACACTTGAAACGAGAATGCGCCGGTTGATCCCACGGCGATTCCAGCGTTGGGCGAGCCTCCACCAAGCCAGTTGCCGCCGAGCGCCGCGCCGAAATCGAAATTCGGAAACGGGCTCGCAGACACGTTGCTGACGCCAAGCCATGATGCACTCGGTGCGGACGTCAATGAGAGGTTGACACCGTTGACGGTATTGAATGCGAAGCCGGTGAGAAGACCACCATTTGCAGGGCTCGAAGTGTTGCTGAGCGAGACCGCGAGCGTGCCTGTACCGGAACCGAGATAGGTCCACGACATAGAGCCTGTGAAACTGCCAAGTCCTTCGAGACCGTTGGATCCAGTGATGGTCTGCGCGGCGTAGGTCGTTGTCGCAAGCGACATCGCGATCGCCGCCGTCGCGATCACGCGTGATGCAACACCGCAACTCCGCTGCATGCTCGTGTTTCCATGAAGATTCTGCATGTGATTCTCCCTTCGATTCTGCACCGATCGCAGCACGCGCCACGTTTCTGCGGTGAGGGTGTGAACCCTAGTTGCGTGTCGCGTGTCTGTCGCGCAACCAGTCATAGGGTTTCTTCCGCGAAACACGTGACATCATGTCGCGACGCATGAGCGCACGCGCGATGCATGCAGCGATGCGAAAGTTTCCCTCTCATCACGAACGTGCCTCAAGGGATACTTGCGCGTCGTCTCACATTGATGTGAGTAGGAGTTGATGTGAGTAGGAGTTGTTCGACATGGCAGCAGATCGAAGTGCTCACTCTGAGATTCCTCGCAGCCGAAACGCACGAAAACGTCGAACTTGGACGCGTCTTGCGATCGCTGCCGTCGTTGTCGTTGCGATCATCAGCGCCGCTGCCGCGGCACGAATGTGGCGTCGAGCGCAGCAAGAAGAAGCCGCGCGTACGGCCGGTCTTGCGGCCTTTGAGCGAAGTGAGTGGGACCTCGCGCTGCGAGAACTTGGCGTACTGCTCGGTCGTGAAACCAAAGACGTTGAAGTACTGCTCGCGTTTGCGACAGCGCGCATGCATGTTCCCTTAGAACGCAACGCGCACGTCGCCACGGCGATCTTTGCGATCGATCGCGCGCGGAACTATGGCGCAGATGAGACGCGATGCGCGCGCTTGAGATTGCAAACGTACGTCGGCGGTGGCATGCTCGCGGAAGCGCAGCGCGAAGCAGAGCGCGTGCTTGCGATCGATGAGCGAGACCACGAGGCACGTCGCGTTTTCGTACACGCCAGTTGTGCGCGCGGTCGATTTGAAGATGCGGAAAGCGTGCTGAGACGCGCTGTGAAACTTGAGCCATCGTCGCTTGCGAATCGGATTGCGCTCGCGGAGATCCTTGTCAAACGCGCACGCGCAGCAGCGCTCGATCGGCCGCCAGATAGAGCGGCATCGAACGCGATCCTCGAAGAGGTTGCATCCTGGGCGCGCGAGCCCGACGCGCCGTTTGGTGTGGGTGAACTTGTCCACGCCGTCGCGCTTGAACTCGCGACACATTCTCGCGAGTGGCTCGCGACGCATGTTGCCGGGCCGGAGCTTGTCGCGCGTACCTTCGAAGAAGCGGAACTGCGAGCGCGATTGCTCGACGAAATCGGTCGTCATGACGATGGAGATGCGTTGCTGACCCAACTGCTTCAATCGAAAGAACCGACAAGTACTGAACGCACCGAGGTCGCACGAGTACTCTTTCGCCGCGCGATTTTCTCGGGTGATTTGCTGTCTGCGCGTGATCTGATGGCGCAGGAGTTTGCCGATCCTGACGGCGAGTCGCCTTCCGATCTCTCCATCGTCTATCGCGTGGTGATTGCGCTTGTCGAAGGTGCCGAGAAAGATGAAATCACCGATGAAGCTGCGTGGAAATCAGTTTCGCGTGAGACGCGCGCATGGCTCTTGCGCGTCAAGTCATTTGTCGGTGAAGAGGGCGCGCAGCGTGCACGGGAGGCAGGAACGATCGATGTGGTGGCGGAAGCGGCGTTGCGCGTTGCGGAGGCGCAGCGATCGTTGCAGGCGAGAAAGTGGTCGGATGCGCTTCGGCGTGCGAACGATGCCGTGCAACTTGCGCGGGGACGGTTTGACACAGCAGAGATGATCGCCATCGAGTCGTTGCACGGGCTTGGTCGGAACGACGAGGCGCTCGTGAGATCTGCGCGCTTGGTCGACGTATCGAACGGTCGGCCGCAGGCACGAGCGTTGCGTTTGCTGTCGGAGTCGAAAATCAACGCAACTGCATCTCTGCAGCGAGTGCGCTCGGCAGAGCTGAGAATCGCGGACGCGCGAGCGATCCTCTCGTCGCACGACGCAACGCTGCGCGACTCGACCGTCGCGACGCTCGTGCTCGGGAGTGCTGGTTTCGCCGACGAAGGACGATTAAGTTTCACGCAATGCGTTGAGCGTGCACGATGGAACGAGAAGGAATCGATCGCGCTGTCAGAGAACGCTGTGCTGTTGGCGCGCGCCCTCAACGACATGTCCTATCTCGCCATTGCAAGAAGTGCCATTGCCCGCGAAGGCGATGTTTCCTCGGAGAATTACCGATGGGCGTTGGCTTGGATGGATGCACTTGCGGCTGAGCGAAACGGAGATTTGGCGCAAGCTTGGTCGACACTTTGCGCGGCGGCACCTGCGACGCGCCAAAGGCTTGCGATCATCGGACAGTTTGGTGATCTTCACGACATCGCAGAGGCTCCTGCCATGCTTCGATCGTCGCTTCCAGAAGGCGCAGCGATCGTCGGTGGTACGCGTGCGGTGATGAACGACCCGCAACTCGCCCTTGAGACGCTCACGGCGCTGAAACAGTCGGGAGATCTGCGCACGATCGCGGTGGTCGGACTTCGCTTGGCGACGGCGCATCCATCACACTTTGACTCCGCGGAGATTCTCGCAGTCGCCGCCGATGCGCGTCGAGGTGCGTCTCGTGATGCTGCGGGCGATGTCGAACTGCTTACCGCAATCGCGGGCTTCCTCCTCGTCACTTCACCGCCAGATCCAACGCAGGCGCTTTTGTTGCTTGACGAAGCAATTCGAATCGCGCCTGCCGATCGAAAACTTCGCGAATACGCGGGTTATGCGGCGCTTTTAGTTGGTGATCCGCAGCTTGCCACGGCACATGCGGATTCGCTTGGAACAAAGGATCCGCAAGGCGTTGTCCTTCGTGCGGCGATCGCAATCGCTGTTGGGGACGGCAGTCGCGCGGAGATGGAGCTCGCACAGTTGAAGGAGGGCGAGCGCGATCTTCCGAATTTTCCTGGTAGCGATGTCGCATCGCTGCGCGCGCTCGCTGCCATCCTGCGAGGTGATTTGGAACGAGTGCACGTTGATGCTCTTCCACTCGAAAGTGTGCGTGTTTCTCGCATGATTTCTGCGGAAGATCATCGCGCGCTCGTGTTGCACTGTGAGCGGCAGGGCGCGGATCGTGTGCTCATCGCGCATCTTGCCGCGGAGTACTTGCATCGAGCGATGGCTGCTGAAATCGCGGAGATCGCGCAATCGACAGCGACGCAGTTACTCGATCGAAGCGACACGGCGTGTGTCGTCGCCGCGTATCGTGCAGCGGTTGCGTGCGGTGATGCGCAGTTGGCGGAGCGAGCGCGTGTGGCGCTCAGCGCCACGGCGAGCCCGCGTGCGATCGCATCGTTGCGGCGTGAAGAGGCAGTCGCGTCGCTCGTGCGCGATCCGGCGCGTTCCCGCGCGATCGCCACGGAGATTCTCGAACGTCTTCCAGACGATGCAGAGTCGGCGTTGCTCGCGGTCGCGAGTGCGGTAGCGCTTGGCGAAGTGTCTGCGCGAGACGCCGAGTGGCTTGCACGACTTCCGAAATCTCCAGAGTCGCATCTCATCGAAGCGCGCATGGCGCTCCTCGCTGGGCGCGAGATGGAGGCGCGCCGCGCCGCACGCGATGGGATCGAACTCTCAGCGCGAAGAGCCTATGTCGCCTTCGACACACGCGACGCACTCCGTGTGATCTCCGAGATGGGTGCGTCGCAAGCGGCTGTGCGCGAAGGGCGGGAAGCTGACCAGCGCGTGGTCGAGGCGCGTTCGACCGAAACGTCGGAGTGATCTCGCTTGCAGCCAATATGTTCCACGCGCGCGCGGTGCGTCAATGTCGGAAGATTCATGAGCCCAGAAGGTTCATGAACTCGGAAGATTCATGAGCCCAGAAGGTTCATGAACTCGGAAGATTCATGAACCCCACGCACTCAGAACGATCGCAAGATCGGATGCGCCGACGTCGCCGTTCCCATCAAGATCCGCGGCGCAACTTTGCACGCACCCCACGCGCTGAGCAGAAGCGCGAGATCGCCGCCGCCGATGCTTCCGTCACCGTCGAGGTCCGCAGGGTTCGACGCGGTGGTGAAGTCCACCGAAAGCGTTGAAGCCGTTCCCGCACCATCGCGCGTGCGGACTGCATCCACACGCAACGCTTCGGAAAGCACAGCGGCGGATGTGACCCGCACACCGAACACCGCGGTGGCGCCGGCCGCGAGTGTGGCGCTCTCGGCCGGCTCGAAGATCACCGTCGACGTTGAACCGACGACACGTGGCCGGATCGACGTCGCGTCGGGGCCAACATTCGTCACGGTGAGCGTGGTGGTCAGTTCCTCGCCGACCGAGCCCGAAAGCGCCGCCTTCGCGAGAGCTGCCGTGATGCGTGCATCGCGATTGATGGTGATTCCAGCGGGTGCCGCGGCGTTCCAACAAGTCGTGAAGGCTTCGGCGTCGCGCTTGAGGTGCGCGTCGAAGAAGTCGACCAGCAGTGCGCGCG
>JBEIJG010000135.1:0-7551 GCA_040380385.1 Phycisphaeraceae bacterium
ATGGAATCGAATAGAGATCGATGATCGTCGCACTGATGCCCGCTTCATCGAGGCCGTCGAGCGCACGATTCACTTCATGCACCATCGCGCCAGCGGTCACGATCAGAAGATCGGTGCCGTCGAAGAGAATCTCGAAGCGTCCGAGGTTGAAGACCGTCTCGGCGTTGTAGAGAAACTCTTGCTCGCCGCTTGGAATGCGCATGAAGCAGACGCCATCGTGCTCCGCTGCGGCAAGCGTGAGCGCGTAGGCCGCAAAGGCATCGGAAGGCTGGAGCAGGTAACCCGAAGGGTTCCCCGCACCGTCGCGCTGGGCAACGATCCCGCGGAACCACGCCACATCGCCGACCGCCGCTTCCGAAGCGCCCGCCGTGAGTGCACCGAGACCAGCGTTCGTCGCGACAAAGGTCGTGTGTGCACCAGCGCGTGCCGCCGACTCGATCCCTTCATGTGCGCGGACGAACCCGCGCGCGGACGCTGCCGCAAACGCGACCTTCCCGTGCGCCGCGAGCGCCGACGCAACCGACACCATGTGCGCTTCGGCGCTCTTCAAGTCAAACGCGCGTGAGAGAAGCGTGCGATCTTGCGCGAAGAGTTCGCTCGCGCCACCAGCGCGCGCGTCCGCTTCGAGAACCACCGTTCCCGTGTGCGCGCGGCCAAGCGTGCGAAGCGCCAGCGCGTGGGCGCGACGCGACGCGAGGCGGCCGCTCTGATAGACCGCAAACATGTCGGCGTCGCGCATCGCGCGGGCAAAGTCGGGGATATTCGCGAGACTGTCGGAAAGCGCGACCGTTGCAGGCGTGCTCTGCTTTGGCCGCGCCGTTGGGCGCGCGATCTCCGATCCAAACGAACGCGTCAAGCCGACGCGCGTGCCACGCAATTCTTCGAGCGCGGCCTTCAATTTCTCGCCGGTCGGAATGCGGCCGCTCCACGCGCCGCCTTGCAGACTCTTCGCGCCCCAACCTTTGGTCGTGCGCGCGACGATCGCCGTCGGCCGCGACTCCTTCGCCTTCGCCGCGATCTCGTCGACCGCAGTGCGAATCTGCGCAGGCGCGTGTCCATCGATCGCGGTGGCATGGAAGCCGAGTGCCGCGAGTCGACGCACGAGCGCGTCGGGACCGTCGATGTTGGCCGAACGATCGGTCGTCGCAGGCGTGCCGACCACGAAGATCGGAACCACCGACGTCAACCGCTCCTCGGCGATGTGCGCGAGCGCTTCCCAGAGTTGTCCTTCGCGAAGTTCCGCGTCCGAGACAAGCACGAATGCGCGGCGATCCACGCCATCGAGACGCGCAGCAAGCGCGCTTCCGACCGCGTGCGAGACACCGGCGCCGTGCGCGGTAACAGGGTGTTCAAAGAGCGCGATCGTGCCTGCCGTGTGGGCCGTCGGCGTCACGGGAAGCAGGCCGTCGGCCGCGCCGAACTTCGCAAGATCGGCCGTCGTGAGCGGTCGCCACGCGCCGTCGATGAAGGCGGGGACGCCGAGGTCCGCGCACGCTGCGTAGAGGATCGACGAAAACGCCGCGTCAGACAGGATGAGCCGGTCGCACGCCGCGTCGCGTGGGCTCGACGGATCCCAGCGCATCGATTGCCACAAAAGCGTGGTCACGATGTGGGCTGCCGACATCGCAACCGTGGGGTTCCCCACGCAGGCGGTGGCACACGTTTCGAGGGTGGTCGACGCGAGTTGGATCGCCTTCGCGTGCGCGGCGGAATCCAAACTGGCCGCAGCCGCGGCGTTCGCGTTGGCAGAAGGAGCGGAGATCGAAATCGATGGCTGCGATGAAACGGACTGAGACGAGAATTGGCTCGTCGAATGGTGCATCACGTGCGAACTCACTTGGACCGTGGCGGATCCGGAAAAGGTTGGAAATTGGCCGATTCGGCGCGCGACGAACGCCTGAGGGATGCCCGCGGCCGAGTCCCGCAGTATCGGGGGGACCTGCACATCGGGCAAGCACACCCGACTCGAGAACGGACCGAATTCCGCGTTTCCCGCCAGATTGGTGGCGAAGGTCCGCGGTCGCGAGGGAAACTTGGCGGGATTCCGCCGGAAACAGACGAATCGCGTTGTTGTTCTCGGTCGAGGAGTGACGGAATCGCGCCGCACGTGCATCATGCACACTCGCGCGCGCGACGACACCTGTTCAGCCGCGAAGCGCCATGAAGTGCGTCGCACCACAAGACGCGACAAACCTCGACCGCTCGCAACCATGCATTGAATCTTGAATTGAATCTTGCATTGAATCTTGAATTGAATCTTGTCGCCCTCGCGCCATTCTCTTCGGCGATTCCCTCGCACAAACTGCTCACTCAATCCTCTCGTCACGATCGTGAGAACACCATGCAGCGCCTCTTCACCTCCGTCGCTTCGCTCTTCACTCGCCACACGTGTCGCCTCGCGCTCGCCGTCGCGCTCGCCGCGCCCATCGCGGGTGCACTTGCAGTCACGCCCGCCGCGTCTGCACAGATGAGTCGCAACGTACCGTCGCCTGTCTCGGCGACCGACTTCACTCGCATGTTGAGCGAGTGCGGACTCCCCGACACGACGCGCGATATCGCACTTCCGCTCCACGAGAGTTACTTCGCGCGTTTCCGCGAGTTCGAGTCGCGCGAAGTCGATCCTGCGCTTGATCGGACGGCTGGTGGTGACTTTGTTCTCTCCAGCACACTCGAAGGCGCGAAAGAAACCCGCGACACACGCCGTCGCCTTTTCCAACGCGCCGCGCAGATGGACGCGCAACTCGTCGATGAACTCGTAGGCGTACTCACCGCGGAGGATGCTGTGCGGGCCGAGCGCTTGCGCGATGCGCTCTCGCGCCGTCGATCCGCAACCCTGCTTGGCAATATGGGCTTTGGTGGAAAGCCAGAGTCGTTTGACCTGCGCGCGACCGAGGCGCTGCGCACGATGGATGCGACCGCGCGTGACGCCATCGCGCCGTCCTTCGACGCCTACGGCATCGAACTGACGCGTGCACTGGAACGCGCCGCGGAGGCGCGACTCGATGTGTCGGTGAAAGCGGCCGAATTGCGTGCGGAGCGAGGCATCGCGCAGACACCCGTCTTGGAAGGCGGTCAAACCGAGACGACCGGCGACGCCGGTGCAGAGAACGCTAACGGCGCGGCCGAAAGCGGTGCTCGCGGCATCGACGAAGAGTGGTTCCGCCGCAACGCCGAAATCCAACGCGAAGCAGGCGCGGAACTCCAACAGGCTCTGCTCCGCGTCCGTCGGATCCACCGCGACACCCTCGCGAACATCGAGTCCCTTGTGCCAGCGGCGGTCGCGCGCGCGATGCGTGCCGATCTCGCGCGCGTCGTCTATCCGGGGCTCACGTCAAAGAACGCGTTCGACGCTGCGCTCGCCGAGGCGACAGCCCTGCGCGCGAAGGGGAAGATCGACGACGCGCAGTGGTCGGCGGCCGAGGCGATCATCGACAGCCACGATGTTGCCGCGCGCGGCGTCCTCGGCGAATTGATGGATCTCGCCGACAAAGGGGCCGGCACAGGCGACTTCGGTTTCATCGCCTTCGGCGCAACCCAAGATGGCCCAAGCGAAGAACAAGCTCGCACCGTACGACTCTCGCAAGAGCTCAACGAACTCGCCGCGCGCGATGCGGAAGCTCTGCGCGCCACGCTCGGGCTTGAAGCTGTCGCCCCACAAATCGCAGGCAACGGACGCACGATCGAGATCAACGGTGTTGATATCAGCGGGGCCATTGGCGAAGCAATCGGTGGAGCAGTTGGCGGCGGCGATGCTCTGGAAGCCAACGTGCAAGTGCAAGCAGTGATGGTCGGTGGCGACGGCGAAATGATCACGCTTTCCACCGATGACATGGACGACGCGGGCATGATGTTCGTCGGCGGTTTCGGTGGCGGAGGTGGAGGTCCGCGCGTTCCAAAGCCATTCACGCGTGACGAACTCGACAAGATCGCGGCCTGTGCAGGCCTCGAAGGCGCACAACGTCCAACCTTTGATGAAATCGCCGGGCGCTGTGCCGAAGCGCGCAACGCCGCGACCGAAGAGCACGGTGCTGCTGGCGCGGGCGCCATCGCGAATCTCGATGGCAGCGTGAGTTTCTCAATTTCGGTCGGCCCTGATGGCGCTGTTCCTTCAGCAAATGGGGATGGCAATATCGACGCTCTCATCGCTGCCATCACAACCGCCGAAGAAACGATGTTCGACGAAGTGCGCGCCGCTGCCGAGGCCACGCGCGTCGATGCGATCGAAGCTGCGCGTCGTGCGCGTGCGCGCGCGCGACTGCTTGGCGGCGAGACCGGTACGCACGCGGTCGACCTCGTGCGCATCGTCGATGACGCGGCCATCACCCCCGCAGCGCGTGCGATGATCGACACAACGCTGCGCTCGTGGGACGAAGCATCGGTTGGTGCGCTCGAGACGATGAGTCGCGAGATGCGTGAAGTTTCTGCGCGACGACAAGAGATTTTCGAAAACGCGATGCAAGAGACGACCACGACCGACGGTAACGGCGACGTGAGCGTGGGCCGCGCGATGTCGATTGAAGGCGAAACCGCGAAAGAACTCTCGACACTCGACGAACGATTCAACACCGCGAAAAAGCGCGTCGCGGATGCGAACGATCGCACACGACTTGAGATCGACTCCGCGCTTGCAAGCGATGTCGTGGCGCAAAAAGCCGTGCGGCGCGCGTATCTGCGTGCGGCAAATCCCTCGGTCTACCGCGGCGCGCGAGATCTTTCGCCATTCTTCGAGAAGGCCGCAGCGTTGACTGGAGTCGGCGAACAAGCACGCGCCGACATCGCGCGGCTTCGTAGCGAGTGGATCGAAGAACGCGAAGTGCGCTTTGAGACGTTCGTCAACGCGCGCGATGAGGCCGAGCGCGAGAGCGCAGCGCGTGCAAAGAACAGCGACGGCGATGCCGGCGCCATCGAGGCAAGTGCGCGCGAAGGCATGCGTCGCATGCAAGAGTCGATGCGTGAACGAAAGCGTTTGCGCGACGACTTGGAGCAAATCGAAGCGACCGCCTTCCGTCGTTTGCAAGATCTCTTGGTCGTTGAGATCGGCGCCGAGAAGGCGAAGGAACTTGGCGAACTTCCTGCGAAGAAGAAGTCGCGTACACCGATGATTCAGTTTGGCGGCTAAGACCGCGCGACGCGACTGCAGAGGACACAAAAGAACACACGGCACGGTTCAACGCCGTGCCGTGATTTCTTTTGAGCTGTACCGCGCGCGAGCAAAGTGTCCGCGCTCCCGGAAGTCTTCCTCACGCATCCAGTTTCGTCTTCCAACACTCCGGCACTGCGCCGTAGGTTGCGACGACGCGCGAGCGAATACCGCCGCGGCCCTTCCACACCGTGATGAGTTGCATCCACGCAGGGCTCATCGACTGCGCGAGGTCGTCGCGCATGCGGTTCGTCACGGCTTCATAGAAGATCCCCGCGTTGCGGAAGCTCTGGTAGTAGAGCTTGAGACTCTTCAATTCGACGCACACGGCCTTCGGTTCGTAGCGCAAAATCACATGCGCGAAATCGGGGTGTCCCGTCTTCGGGCACACAGAGGTGAACTCTTCGCTCACGTGCTCGATGACAAACGGCGCGTCGGTCGGCGAGTCGAAGAATTCAAGCAGTGACGGATCGATGGGGCTCTGATCTGGCATAGCGCGCATACTACGGCGCAACGCGTCGGGTGCGTTCGCGTCAAAGGGCAGCAACGATCGCGTGAGCGCGGCGAATCAGAGCCGGTACTTCAACAACAGATCCGCGACCTTCGGTTGGTCGGAGTTCGCACGCAGCGAACGCTGCAACATCGCACGCGCTTCATCGCGCAGCGGCGAATCAGGCTTCTTGCCGTCCTTGATCCACGCGTTGAGCGCGTTGACGCCGACGCCGTTCAGCGCGGGCCAGTAGGCCGGATCGATTTCGATCGACTTGCGGTAGGCGGCATCCGACTTCTCGAACTCGTTGAGACGGAAGAGGGACCAACCGAGCCGCTCAAACGCGGCAGCGCTTGGCGCCGTGCGGGTGAGCGCTTCGGCGGCGTTGGCCGCTTCTTGGTAGCGCTTCTCAGCGGCGTAGGCGTTGACGAGCGCGAACATGACGTCGACAGGCGGCTCGATCAACTCGCAGGCGGTTTCGTACTCGCGAATCGCTTCGGGGCCGCGACCAGCCTTCGAATAGGCGCGCGCGAGCGCAAGGTGTGCTTGGCCGCTTGCGGGGTCCACGCGAATGGCGCGCTCGGCGAATGCGATCGCGCCGTCGGTTTGATCGGACAGGAACAGAAGGCGCGACATCGCGAGGTTCGACTGAAGGTCACGCGGACGAATCGTGAGCGCACGCTGCAACGCGCGAATCGCTTCCTTCGTCCGGCCCAGTGCCTCAAGGACGCGGCCATAACCGCTCGTCGCCGCAAAGTCATTCGGATCGAGCGACACGGCGCGCGCATACGCGGGCTCCGCGAGTTCGATTTCGCCCTTGTCTTCAAGCACGCTGCCCATGCCGGTGTAGGCGTCGGCGAGGGTTGGGTTCTCCGCGAGCAACTCGCGGAAGATGCGCAGTGCGGTGTCGTAGTCGTCGGCTTCTGCCGCGGCGCGCGCGTCGGCGAGACGCGCTTCTTCGGCGGCGTTTGGCTCGATGCGCAATGTCGGGCGCGTGACTTGGGCACTTCCACCCGCTGCAGCGTCGCTCGACGATGTCGGCACAGTGCTCCGCGTCGCACAACCGACGGCCAAAAAGGAGGATACGAGCGAACCGGCGATCGCCGCGCGCGTGGTGCTGCGGTGAAGGTGTCCGCCGGCGAGATCGGGCTGTTGTGTCCGGAAAGAACTCATGGGCCCTCTATCTTCGGGCAGGAGCCCCTGCAGCCTGTAATCCGTGGTGAGATTCGTCAGAAATGCACACGAGTTCACACGTTGGTGGAGCTCGCTTGCGTTGATTCAGGCGATTCCTGCGTCTTTCGACACTTCCATCGCGAGTCACTTCGACACAGCAAACGCGGCAAGGCGCTCGGCGTTGACGAGATCCCAGGCGCGGCCGCCCGCTGCGTCGCCCTTCTCGGTTTCGAGCACCTTGGGCACCTCCGCGAAAGCCGGATGCCGAAGGACCGCGCGAAACCACGCGTCGCCACAGAGCCCCTCGCCGATGTGCGCGTGGCGATCCTTGCGTGACGCGAACGCCGCCTCGGAGTCATTCACATGGATCGCGGCGACATGCGCGAGGCCAGCTTCGGCATCGAAGCGCTCGAGCGTCGCCTTCGCGCGCGCCGGTGTCGAAACGTCGTAGCCCGCAGCGAAAACGTGGCAGGTGTCGATGCAGTACGCGATGCGCTCGGGCTCGGCCACGAGGTCGCGGATCGTCTTCAGATGATGAAAGGCGTAGCCGAGATTGGTGCCCGAGCCGGTCGTCGTTTCGAGGGCGATCCGCACGCGGTAACCGCGAAGATCGCGGTGGATCGCGTCGATCGACTTTGCGATCCGCTTGAGGCCGTCAAGTTCGTCTGCGGTCGGCTCGGCGTCGAGATCGTTTGGTTCGGCGGGTTTGCGCGCCTTCCCGCCCGACGCGCAGAGATGCGCGCCCGGA
>JBEIJG010000136.1:0-7542 GCA_040380385.1 Phycisphaeraceae bacterium
CTCAACGCGCGCTTACAAGCACTCTTCGAACCCGAAACGCGTTTGGCGCAAATCCAGCAGTACCAGCGTGGATTCGACCCCGAAGGCAATCCGCGTGGCGGGCCACTTCCGGTTGGATGGAATCTCGACGGCGCGATTGTGATTCTCGAAATCGAAACGGGCGAAGTGCTCGCTGCCGCGAGTTCGCCCACGCTTGCTGAGGGCGCCGCGATGTCGGAAGAAGAACGAGCGCGCGAGCATCCTGAGATCTTTCGACCGACTGCCGCGTCGTATCCGCCCGGATCGATTCTCAAGCCGCTTGTTCTTTGTGCGGCGGCGGCGGAGGGTGTTGCGCGCCCTGATGAACGGATCGAATGCAAGGGACACTTCTTTCCCGATCAACCAGACGCGGTGCGCTGTTGGATCTACCGCCGCGCCGAAGGAAAGACCGCAACGCATGGGCCGCTCGATGCGTCGGAAGCGCTCGCACGAAGTTGCAACATCTACTTCTACGAACTTGCACGCCGGCTCGGCCCCGAGCGACTGGTGACGTGGCTTGCGAAGTTCGGTTTGGGGGAGGAGATTTCGCCTGACCTCGCGCAACAAGAAGATGGTTCGTTGCCCGACACTGCAGATTTCGCGACGTATCGCGAGAAGCGTGATCGCGTGAGTCCGGTGCTCCTTGGGATTGGGCAAGGTCCGCTCACGTGGACGCCGCTCCAGGCTGCGCAAGCGTTTGCGACGATCGCGCGCGGTGGTGTGGCGATTCCGCCACGGTTCGTGCGGACGGCCGATGCGCCGTTGCGCGAAGACCTTGGCATTCCGCGTGGCGCGATTGATGCGTCGTTGCGCGGGCTTCGCGCGAGTGTGCGTGAGAGTTACGGCACAGGCCACCACATCACGCTTGAAGGCGGCGGCCGCGAGGAACTCTTCGCGATCGACGGCCTTGAGATTTGGGGAAAGACGGGCACGGCGACCGCGCCGAAACTCAAGGTTGGCGACGCGATGGTGCAGACCGATCACGCGTGGTTTGTGGGGCTTGTCGGAGAGGCGGGAAGCGCACCGCGATACGCGATTGCAGTGGTCCTCGACCACGGCGGATCGGGCGGGAAAGTCGCAGGTCCGATGGCCGCAGCGGCAATGCGGGCCCTCGCCGCTGAAGGCTATCTCGGCGAAGCTGCCATGCGAAGCGCGGGGGGGCGCCGCGAATGATCGGTGCGCGCAATGGCTACACACCTCGAGCGCTGTTTGCGGGCACCGAAGCTCGCTCAAGGTTCCGCATCCAGTGGACGACGCCCGCGTGGCTCTCCGTCGCCGGCGCGTTGCTGCTTTCGTTCGTCGGCATTGCGTCGATTTCGTTGACGCGGCCAGAACTCGCAACGCGGCAAGGCGCGTTTCTTTTGATCGGAATCGCGTGCGCATTGCTCGTCACATTCGCGTCACCACGCACGCTGCGCATCTCCTGTTGGCTGATTCTCGCCGTCGCGCTTCTGCTCCTTGTCTTCGTGTTACTGCCGTTTGTTCCACGTTCGATCGTGACGCCGCGCAACGGC
The DNA here is from genome assembly GCA_040380385.1 of Phycisphaeraceae bacterium. Lineage (GTDB taxonomy): Bacteria > Planctomycetota > Phycisphaerae > Phycisphaerales > SM1A02 > QWPT01. Next base: position 1,533 of record JBEIJG010000136.1, read on the forward strand.
GCGCGCGCGTGGATCAATCTCGGCGCCGCCGATTTTCAACCCTCGGAACTCGCGAAGATCGCGTTCATCCTCTGCCTCGCACAGTGGCTTGCGATGCGCGGCAGTCCGCGATCGTTGCGCGCATTGGTTGTGCCACTCGCGTTGTTCGCAGTGCCCGTCGCACTCATCGTGCTCGAGCCCGATCTCGGTTCGGCGCTCCTCTTCCTGCCGACACTCGTCGCCATGCTGATTGCGGCGGGCACGAAGAAGCGCTTCGTCGCGACTGCACTTGTCGCCGGTGCGATCGCCGCGCCGATTGGGTACTTCGCGGTGTTGAAACCCTACCAACGCGCGCGCATCGATGCGATTGTGGCGCAGGTCAAAGGCGACACGCGGTATGAGCGCGATATTGGCTTTCAAGGCTGGCGAGCGATGCGACTCGTCGGCGCAGGCGGCGTCTTTGGAAATGATCGCGAGCACGCGCAGGCACTCGTTCGTTTCAATGCACTTCCTGAAGAGCACAACGACATGGTATTTGCGGTGGTGTCGTGTCGATTCGGGCTGATTGGCGGGCTCATCACACTCCTCGCATCCGCAGCGGTCGCGATCGGCGCACTGGGCGTCGCGTGGGTGGTCCGCGACGGATTCTCGAAACTCGTCGCCGTCGGGATTGGCGCGCTGCTCTTCGCGCAAATGGTTGTCAACATCGGCATGACGATCGGCCTTCTCCCGATTACGGGGATCACGTTACCCTTCGTAAGTTACGGAGGCAGTAGCCTCGTCGCGTGCTGGACGCTTGTTGGTCTCCTCGTGGGGATTGGTGTTCGGCCGCCAACGGGTGGTGAGAAGAGCGCGTTTGACGCGTGATCGACGAAAGAACGCATGCCTGACCCGAAGTCTCGATCAAAGTCCGTCCCTGATGCTGCGCGCGAAGCAGAACTCGCCGCGTGGCTGTCGTTCGAACCTGAGCCTGAGCCGATTCCATGCGATGCGGAGGCGCGCGAGATGCTCGCCCGCCTTGGGATCGAAGTGACGCCAGAGGAGGAAGCGCTGCTCGCGCGCTATCTCGGCATGCTCTTTGTGACGAACGAGCGATTTAACCTCACGCGCATCGATCGCGAGAGCGCGTGGAAACGGCATGTCGTCGACAGCCTCACGCTGCTTGCACCACTCGAGTCGCTTGCGGAGGTCGCGCGGGGTATTGACGTTGGTTCTGGCGGAGGGCTTCCCGCGATTCCACTTGCGATCACGCGGCGCGATATCTCGTGGACGCTCATCGAATCCACAGGGAAGAAGGCGCGGTTTCTTGAGGCGGTCGCGCGCAGACTTGGGCTTTCGAACGTGAAAGTTGTGCAGTCGCGCGCGGAAACCGCTGCACGCAGCACATTGCGCGAGTCGTTCGATGTCGCGACATCACGCGCAGTCGGTGCGCTCAGCGACCTCGCGGTCTGGTCGGTTCCATTTCTGCGTATCGGCGGCGTAATGCTCGCGATCAAGGGCGAACGTGCCGCCGAAGAAATCGCGGCTTCAAAGCAATTGCTCTACGAATTGCACGCGCACGTCGTTGGTGAAATTCGTGGTGAGACCAACACGATCGTTGCGATTGAAAAGCAGCGAAAGACGCCCGCGAAGTTTCCGTGAACAGTTCTGCGGTGAGGAGTAAGCCTGCGGGCTCGAAGCTGCTGATGCGGAATCTGGGCGCGTCTCACTCGTCGACGTCCATGCGGTTGAGCACGTACGTTCCGCCGCGGAATCCGAGTTGCGCCGGCAGATCAGTGAAAACGAGGTATCGCGAGCCTTCTGAGTCCGAACCGCGCTCCACGACTTCGATCGTTGCTCGCTGACCGTTTGCCAGTCGCAACGTCACCGATCGTTGGCGCGCGTCGGCAGTGGAAAAGTGAAGGACCTCGCAATGGCCGATGGACGCAGCCGAATGCATGGAATCACTGCTCCGCAGTGGTCGCGAAGAAGCGGGTTTGAATGTGAGCGCAGCCCTCAGCTCTGGGCCATGCGGGTCGAGTGAACACTCGAGTCGACCGCCGAGTCCGATTGTCCACGAAAGTCGAATCGAGCACGGTCGAACTGGGCTTGGACGACGCGACGTGAAGCTTCCCGTGATGCTTTCATCGACGAGCGAGGTTGAAGGGCACGTCGTGAGGCATGTCGTGGGGCATGTCGTGGGGCTCACGCGCGCAGTCGATCCGGTCGTCGTTCCGCGCGATGCGAGTAGGAGTTCAGCAGGAGTCATCGTAAGCCTCCCAAGACTTTCGAAAGCACTTTGGTGGCGCGCTCGATGCCCTTGCCAGACTTCGAGATCGCATTCGCGAGTCCGTCGAACATCACGCAGAGTTCAAGCAACTCATCAATCCGTTGGTCGTGCTGCTTCGCGCGATCAGATCGTCGTGCATTTCGATCGGCGACGCGACACGTTCCGAGTTCTTCGATCAACGGATCGAACTCGCGACGCTTGCGTGCGCGCAGGATCGTGTAGAAGAGCTTCCAAACGTCTTGTTCCGCTTGGTGATACTCGCGACGCTCCGACTTCTCACCTGCCTTCGCGCGCGGCTTGACTCGCTGCACGAGGCCCCATTCAACAAGCTGCTTGAGCGTCATCGAAACGTTGCCGCGAGAAATCGCGAGACGCTCCATGATGTCTTCCGCGGCGAGCGGCTCGCCTGCGATGAAGAGAAGCGCATGCACTTCAGCCATCGAACGCTGCACGCCCCAGCGCGTTCCCATCTCGCCCCAGAACGCGATAAAGCGATCTTGTGCTGCCGTGAGTTCATCGACGGACGGTGCGCTCGCACTGCTTGCAGCCGCCGTTTGGCTTGATCGAAGAGGTGTTGGTGATGCGCTTGACGCCACGAAGCGAATGTAGCAGTCGATGCTCGCTGAGGCAATCGAAGTTTCAGAAAGTCTTGAAAGTACAAGAAGGCGATCCGGGTGCGTCCGGCAACTCGCGGTCAGTTGATATGGGACAGCGCTCGGTGCACGCTGCGGTTGATGTGCGGGCAAAAAGAAACTCGGGCGACCCGAAGATCGCCCGAGAGGCTTGTGTGCTGTTGTCAGGCGTCAGTTGAACGCCGGGGTCTCTGGACTTTCCGGAGTGACCACGCGCATGCCAACCGCAGTCGCAGTTGGCACCGAGGTCACGCCGTTCGTCGCGCGAACCACAACCTGGTAGTCATACTCCACGCCGCCGAGGACGTCAGCGTCGAAGTACCGCGTGTTGGTCTGGGTACGGATCGTTCGGAACGATTCCTTCGAACCCGTCTGACGACGCTGGATCTGGTAGGTGATCGTGCTCGTTGCGTTGGCAGGTGCGGTCCATTCAACCGCGATGTAGCCAGCGAACGTGGTTGACGCCGTCAAACCAGTTGCGGGCGGAACGACCAGCATGCCAACGTTCGGAAGGCCGCGCTGCGATGAAAGAGCAACAATCGGCGTGGCCACAATGCCCGTTGGCGCCGAATTCCACAGACCGGTGATGGCATAGTCGTAGACCTGACCAGGGACGATACGCGTCAACGCATTGGGGTTCGAGGTCGAGTCTTCAAAGGTGAGAACCGACGCAGCGAGCGGCGTGGTCGTGAGGTCCACCCACGCATTCGCCGAGTAGTCGCCGGAGCGCTTGCGGAAGACCTTGAAACCATCCACCAGCCAATCCGTCGGCGAATTCCAGTTGATGACAACCTTGTCTGCAAACTCAGCGTCGCTCGCAGAGACAATCGCGGGCGCCGAAAGCTTGCAGCCGGAGATTGCTCGGCTGTAACCGCTCAAGCCAAACGAGGCGTTGAACGAGCGGATTCGATACTGATACATCACCTGGGAAATCGCCGAGGCATCGTCGTAGTAGTTGTTGCCGACGAGAACGGTCGCGAGCGGATAGAAAGGAGCAGTTGGGTCGGTGGTGATGACGCGACGCTCCACATACGACTGAATCGCACCAGGAGCGGTTGCGAACGTGAGCAACACGCGGTCTGGAAGCGGAGTCGTCGGGGGCGTGGTGAGCGTCGCCGCAACCGCTGGAATCGCCGTGGAATTCCACGTCGAGGTTTGACCGGTCGCGCTCATCGTCGGTGGTCCGAATGCGACAGAACCGACGTCGTAAAGCAGGGTTGAGAGCGTCGTGCCGTTCACGCCTGCGATCGCGTACTGATACGAGAGGCCCGCGGTGAGAGGCTCGTTCGCAGGAAGCGCCGCACCAAAGTCGTTGAAGAAGCGCTGGGTTGGGACTCCAGGCACGGGGTTGACGGCATTCGCCTGCGTCGTGACCGTGATCCAGGGCTGTTCACCCATCGGGATCGCGTAGACGCGCTTGCGGAAGATGCGGTAGCTCGTCGGCTGCGTGGTCGGAACGGTCCAGCGGAGCTGGATACCCAAGCTCGACTGTCCAGCAGGCGGAGGTACCGTCGGATTGACGAGCGTCGTGTCGTTGTCGCTCGCGGTGAACGCGGTCGGCGCGGGGGTTTGAGCATGCGCGGAGCGCTCAAACCCGGGGCTGACGAAGCCCAACGCCACGAGCGCGGCAACGAGAAGAGAACCGATGGGGAGCTTCGAAAGAATCATGCGTATCTCTACTGTCGGAGGGAAGCCATCCGGCGGATTGGAATCTTGAAATCACACGTTCAGGTGGTGAGCAACTTGGACATCGCGGGCGATCGGAGATTGCTCATCAGAGAACTGTTCGAAGGCGTTCCTGAAGATGTCCTCGAAGGTGTACTTGAGGGCGTCCGCGAGGGGGCCAGCGAACAGTTGCACTCGGGGTATCACGGAAGCGGATTGAACGGCTGGTTGTAGCGAACCTCGATCAGGTCGTGCCACACTTGGTGGCGTCCGACGGCACCGAGTCCGACGGTCCAGACGCGCGCCTCGATCTCGCTTGTTCCCGACTTGATGTACGGGCTGTAGTTCCCGAGATCAGGCAGGTCGAAGCCGTAGAGGTTCGGCACAGGGTTGATGAAGTCGACACCGAGCATCTCGTAGCGGCCGGTGTCGAAATTCTTCACGAAGAGGCCCATGAGCACGAAGTTGCGGGTCGCGCGAGAAACCGCGCTCACGCCGATGTTCTCAACTTCTTCCGTGGGCGAGAGCAGATCGACCTCGACGGTCGCTTGCACGTCCGTGGTGAGACCAGTCGTGAGATAGGTCAACCCAGCGACCGTTTGACCAGCGTCGCGGCGCTGTGCAACGAGACGCAGGTAGTTCTGATCAAGCGCACGAATCTGGAAGTTGTTCCACGCGTAGCCAATCAACTGGCTGCCGGTGTGCACAATCATGTTCGTCTGGTTGCCGTCCCAGAAATCGGTGGTCAGGATCGCTGGACCCAAGGCAGCAAGGTTCGGGTAACTACCGATCTGTCCGGCGGGCACCGGGCATTGATCGAAGTTATTGCCGAAGCGCATGAGGTTACGCACCTGCGCAGGCGCGAGTGGGAGACCGTAGAACTGCTTCGCTGCGCCCTGAATGTTCGCGGCGACTGCAGCGATCATCGCGGCGGCAGCGGAGGTGCCACCGAAGTTCTGCGTGTACTCGCGAAGTCGGTTGATCTGGAGGTTGCCCGGGCCGTTCGACGGCGGAGCACCGTTCGTGCCGATCCAGAGACGAATTTCTGCGTCTGGAGCAACGCTGATGTTCGGGAACACCGACGAACCAGTCGTCATCACGTCGCGACCCCAGCCCATGACGTGCACGATCTGGTCCGCCGTCTGCGGATCTTCGGCAGTGAAGTTCGAGGAGAGCACGCGCGCTGGTTCAATCACGACACTGTTCAGGTTCGCTTCGCAACCGATCAGCGCATCGATTTCAGCAAGGCGGGCACCGCCTGCGAGCGTTCCCTCGACGAGGTTGCCCGGCGTGCATGCGCCGACGATCGTCACATCTGGCGCGATGCCGGTGCCTTCGATTTCGCTGCCGCTGTTGCCAGCGGAGAGAACTGGCATGATGCCGAGGCCAGACGCGAGCGCGAGGATCTGCGCGAACGCAGCATCTGCGGTCAGCGGCTGGAACTGTTGAACCGAGGGAGCGCCAG
>JBEIJG010000137.1:0-7541 GCA_040380385.1 Phycisphaeraceae bacterium
GGCATGCTCGAGCGCTTTGCCCGAGATCGCGGCATCAACGCGAACTTCGTCGCCTATCGAGATGTTGAGGCGCGCCTCGCGGAGATCGCACAGGACGTGACGGACCGCGCAGAGAAACAAGCAGAAAGAATCGGCCGCCCGCGGAGATTCTTGGTCGTGCATCAGTTGCAGCGTTACCGAACGCTTCGTCGTAACGAAGACGATTTCTCGTTCAGCGGAAGTGACGGGCCGCCATCGCCCGACAAGTTGCTCGCTGGGATCGTGCGCGAAGGCCCCATTGCTGGCGTCCACGTGCTCGTGATGTGTGACACGCTCGCGAGTCTTCAGCGATCGTTCGATCGCAACGCGCTCCGCGAATTCGATTGGAAAGTGCTTTTCCAAATCTCCCCTGCTGATTCGAGCAATCTCATCGATTCGCCGGCGGCGAGTCGGTTGGGCACGAATCGCGGGCTGCTGCATTCAGAAGAACTTGGCCTGCTCGAGAAGTTCCGGCCGTACGCGCTTTCGTAATCCGCGTTTCCTTTCGACGACGTCGAACGTCGCGCACTTTGCGGCGGCTCCGAGTTCGCGCTCGGTTCAGTCATCACCGAGCATTGCTGCAAGCCGCTTCTCACTCGCAGGGAAATTCCGCGGCATTTTCGGCGCGAAACGGCTGATTTCGATCTCTTCGAACATCCGTGCGAGCGCCGTGAGTTCCGCCAACGAACGTGTTCGTGATCGCAACGCAGCCTCCACACGAACGCGCCATGGCTCGATTTCGTCCTCCATGGCGCGGTCGCGCGCGGGGCCGATCTCACGCAAGCGCTCAAGTCGCGCAATCAACATGGCAACCAATCGTGCACGCTGTGCGAGTTCGTCGCGGTCGGCCGTCGCAATAGCTTCTAATCCTTGCGAAAGCGTTGCGATCGGGTCAGCAATCGACGCAGCTCCCGTTTCACGCGCGAGTACCTCAGCGAGTCGCGCGAGGATCTGTTCCTTCGGACCGCCTTGCGCGTTCGGTTTGATTCCGCGTGTGCGCGCGAGAATTTCCTCCGTTGCAACGAGCATCGCGTGCATCGTTCGAACGACAAAGGAAACGGACTCAGCGAGATTTCGCTCGGCACTGCGGGAAATCGCGAGAACTTCTGCAGGTTCGCGCGGCGCGAGTATCGCGTCGCCGACGGCGATGCGCGCGACCGAGCGCGCGACGAACGCCACCGCGTCTTCAATTCCCGCACGTGCAAGCAACGCGCACAACTCTTCGGCGAGCGGGTGGTAGGCGACGTGATGCTCGACTGCTTCGCGGATTTCACGTGCGATAAGAACCGAAACTCCCCCTGCATGCGTTCGCAATGCCGCACTCTCGACATCGAGCACACGGAGCGCGACGCGCGTGCCTGCGGCTTCAGCAACAAGCGCGGGATATCCCGAAAGCGATATTCCTGCACGGGAATACCGAACGATGCGCGGTACGCCGGCTTCTGGCATGGCATCGAGCGACGCATGCTCCATGCGAGCCACCGGATCGCTCGCAGCATCAATCGAAGCGCGCAATCGATCGCGACCGAGCTCAGCAAACTGTCGCACAAGCGCCGAGAGCTCCCGCCCCGCACCAAGTTCGCGCCCATCGGCATCGACGACGACGAACAACATCGAGAGATGCGCAGGCAGCAGTTCTCGGCGGAAGTCCTGCGGCGATATCTCGGTTCCAGCGACTGTCGAAAGATGCCGCGCGAGTTTTGCAAGCAACACACCCTTGCCAAACTCGATCGCTTCCACCGCGCCCTGCACCACTTCTTCAATCGGAAAGAGTCGCACGCGCAAGTGTTTCGGAAGCGATCGAACCAACGCATCGATCTTCTCCGCAAGCAGTCCCGGCACCAGCCACTCGAAGGGTTGCGGATCGACAAGCGCGAGCGCTTCGACCGGAATGCGCGCACTCACACCATCGCGCGCGTCTTCGGGATCATGCGCGTAGACGAGCGGAACCGCGAGCGCGTCGAGCGTGATTTCCTGCGGATACTGCGACGCGTCGGTTCGCTCTGCGCCGTCTTTCAAAAGATCTTCGTCGCGCATCAAGAGCGCGTTCTTGTCCTTCGCTTCAGCATTTTTTCGCCACGCCTCGAAAGATGGAAGCGAACGAACATCCGCGGGGATGCGTGTGTCGTAGAACTCGAACGCGCGCGTCTCCTCAAGAAGTTGACCGCGTCGTCGGCCGCGTTCTTCCTCTTCCTCAAGTTGCGCGCGCAGCGCACGGTTGTGCTCAAGAAACGCACCCTTTGTTCTCGCGCGGTGCGCTACAAGCCCTTCGTGAATAAAGACAGCGCGCGCCGATACTGGATCGATTGGCCCCCACGGCACGCGATGCTTCGCAACGAGCACGAGTTCACCGCAACTCGTGCGCTCCCACGCTGAAACCTGCCCAGTTTCCTCGACAAAGTGCGGCTCAAACTGCGTCTTCGTACAAACGTGCGACGCAACGCGAACAACCCAATCGGGCTGGATGCGTGCGCAAATCCGCGCGTAGCGTCGCGTCGTCTCGACGAGTTCCGCTGCGACCACCCAATTCGGAGCGCGTCGCGCGAGGACTCCTGATGGATGCAGCGCGAACAATGCGCCCGATGGCGCTTTGAACTCACCCTTCTCCGTGCGGAGTCCGATGTGCGAAGGGAAACCTGCAATGACGGCGCGATGGAAGCGTCCGTAATCGGGCGCGTCTTCCGCGTCGCCCACTTTCAATTCGAAGTGCTCCGCAAAGAGCTCTTTCAACTGCTGCACGGTGTCTGACCACTCGCGCATGCGTTGATGCGAAAGCCAGTTCTTCTCGCACCACCGCCGTCGCGCACTTGAACCGACTTCTTTACCGGTGGCATCACGCGTTTCGGTGCGCCATGCGCGCCAAATCCGAAGAAACGTGAGGAAGTCGCTCGCCGGATCGGCAAATCGCGCATGAGCGAAGTCTGCCGCATCACGTGATTCCTGTGGACGAATGCGCGGATCTTGAATCGCAAGTCCGGCGGCAACCACAAGCATCTCGTTGGTGACGCGCTCATCGACCGACGCAAGAAGCATGCGCGAAAGCCGCGGATCAAGCGGCAGCAAACTCATCGCTCGTCCGATGTGCGTCAGTCGACCTTCCGCAGTCGATGCGCCCAACTCGACGAGTGTCGCACGTCCATCCGCGAGCATGCGCGCGCCTGGCGGATCGACAAACGGGAAGTCCTCGGCCTTCCCGAGATTCAGCGCCTCCATTTGCAGAATCACACTCGCGAGATTCGTGCGCAGAATCTCCGGAGGCGTAAACGCCGCGCGCGCCGTGAAATCTTCCTCCGAATAAAGCCGCACGGCGAGCCCAGGGCCGAGTCGACCAGCGCGTCCCGCGCGCTGTCTCGCACTTGCTTGCGAAATTTCCTCGACGGGGAGTCGCTGTACGCGTGATTTCGCGCTGTAGCGCAAGACGCGCGCGAAACCCGGATCGACGACCGCGTGAATGCGCGGCACGGTGAGCGATGTCTCCGCGACGTTGGTCGCAAGCACAATGCGACGCTTCGAACCGGGTGAAAAGATGCGCTCTTGTTCTTCGATCCCTTGGCGCGCGAAGAGCGGAAGAATCTCGGTGGCACGGCGCGCAGACTCACTGGGCGTTGCCGTCGTTGCAACCGCTGCACCCTCGCGTGAGCGCCCCTGCGCTGCGAAATGCCCCGTCAGATGCGACTCGACTTCACGAATCTCACGCTCACCCGAGAGAAAGACGAGCACGTCTGGTTGTTTCGGTGCGAAGTGCGCGTCGATCTCATCGAGCGCCGACGCAATCGCGTCGAGCATGCGCGGATCTTCTTCGTCGATGTCGCCCTTCTCGAGCGGGCGATATCGATACTCGATTGGGTACGAACGGCCAGGTACTTCGACCACAGGACATCCGCCGAAATGCGCGGAGAGTCGCTCGACGTCGATCGTCGCACTTGTGAGAATGACCTTGAGGTCCGGACGGCGCGGAAGCAATCGCTTGATGTAACCAAGCAAGAAGTCGATGTTGAGGCTTCGCTCGTGGGCCTCGTCGACGATGATCGTGTCGTACGCGTCGAGCCGCGGATCGGCGCGCGTCTCGGCGAGCAGAATGCCGTCAGTCATCACTTTGAGAAGCGTGTCGCGGCCTGTCTCGTCGTTGAAGCGCACCTTGACACCAACGATGCCGCCGACCCGCACGCCGAGTTCATCGGCGATGCGACGCGCGACGCTGCGCGCAGCGAGGCGTCGCGGCTGCGTGTGTCCAACGCGACCGACGATGCCCCGACCGAGTTCGAGACAAAGTTTGGGAAGTTGCGTGCTCTTTCCGGAGCCTGTTTCACCCGCGACGACGACCACTTGCGACGACAAAATCGCCTCGCGGAGTTGTGGCAACGCGGCGGTGACCGGGAGTTCCGCGGGATAGGTCACCGTCGGCGCGAGTGATCGACGACGCTCACGTTCTGACGCGCTGCGCTCGATTGCCTGCGCGACCGCCGCCAATGCCCGCGGATCGACGGGCTTTCCGTCGCGTGCACGTTTATCGAGTCCCGCGAGGCGGGCCCGAAGTTCGCGCCGATCACCAGGCAAGACCTCGTCGAGGCGGGAAAAGAGCGCGCGGAACTCGGACACGGGGCGACGAGGTTAGCCGTCCGAAGGCAACTGCTCAACGCGGAATCGCCGGATACGCGCGCTCTCCCGCGGACAACTCGAAATTGACGCCTCTCGCTGTCGCTTCGCCCACGCCCGTGCGGGTACACTCCGCACCCCTCGGGCGCTTAGCTCAGTTGGTTAGAGCACCGCCATTACACGGCGGTGGTCGCAGGTTCGAGTCCTGCAGCGCTCATGACGTAGCCCGCGGCAGGATCTGAGTATGTCGATCAACCCGAAGACGCACCGTCTCCCTTCCCGCGAATGCACGCGTAAGACCACGCGCCTGATGACGCGCATGACCACGCGCGAGCGCTTTGGCGATCTGGTTGTCGCTCTCAAGCGTCTCGGCGTGCAACGCATGGTCACGCTGGCTGCACAACTCACGCTCGTCGTCGGCATCGCGAGCCTCGCCGCGATCCTCGTCGCGTGCGGCGAAGTCGTCGAGAAGGTCCCGCCGAAGCCGAAGCAAGATCGCGTGAGCGCCGCGAACTTCGTCCTCGATGTTGATCCGATGATGCGCGGAACGATCGCGAGCGAAACAGTCGTCGAAGGACTCTCGCCGGTCATCGTTCGCGGCTACGGACTCGTCGTTGGTTTGAAGGAAAACGGTGGCCGCCTCATGCCCGCAGAAGTGCGCGCGGCGATGACACAAGAACTCGCGCGACGTGGCGTGGGCAACCCCGCAACGTCGCCTGAAGGTTGGACGCCGGAAAAACTTCTCGATAGCCCTGACACCGCGGTCGTGCTCATCGAAGGCGTGATTCCGCCTGGTGCAACCAAGGACACGAAGTTCGACGTGCGTGTCTCGGCGCTTCCTGGAACCGATGTCACGAGCCTCGAAGGCGGACGTTTGTACACCTGCGATCTCCGCCCTGGGCCGCTTCTCGTCGGAAGCCGCCAAGCGCGAATCCTCGCCGAAGCCAAAGGGAATCTCTTCATCAACCCGTTCGTGGAGCCGGGCGCCACGCGTTCGGATGCGGTGAATCGGCTCGTTGGCCGCATTCTCGACGGTGGACGCGTCACCCAAGACATCACGCTCAAGTTGAAGCTCGCGACCTCGAGCCACACACGCGCTCGCACGATCCAAGGCGCGATCAATTCGTCGTTCCCGCGCGAAACGCGGCAGAAGATGGATACTGCGCGCGGCGAGAACGCCGATTCGATCGACCTCAGTATTCCACCGAGTTACGAGGGGAAGACCGAGGATTTCATTCAGATCGTTCGCCATCTCCCCATGGAGGTCACCGCGACCGAGGCAACGGCGCTTGCCGTCCGCAACGCATTGATTGCGAATCCCGGCGCCGCGAAGGCCGCGATGTGGCGCTTCCGCGCGCTCGGGAAACGCGCACTGCCGATCATCCAAGATCTCTACAGCTACGGCGAAGAAGACCCACGCATGGCGGCGCTGCAAGCGGGCGCTGCTCTCGACGACCCGCTCGTTGTGAGCCCGCTTCTCCAAATGGCTGGCAGCGGCTCCATTGAGAATCGCCTGAAGGCGATCGAACTTCTCGGCGAAATGGGTTTCAACCCAGACATCGACCTCGGCCTGCGCCCGCTTCTTGACGACCAAGATGTCGACGTGCGCCTCGCCGCGTACGAAGCGCTCGTCGATCGCAAGGACCCGACCATCGCCATGATGGACATCGACGGCAAGTTCGATGTCGCGCTTGTCCCGAGCAAGGAGCCGATGGTCTACGTCGCGCAATCAGGTCGGCCGATCATCGCCGTCTTCGGCAACCATCCCGAAGTCGAGCGCCCGCTGACCTTTATCGCGTGGAGCAGCCGTTTGATGGTGAAGGCGGATGCTGGCGACGATCAGTTGCAGGTCTTCTTCCGCGCGACGCCTGAGTCGCGCCCTGAGATCCAACTTGCCGATCCGCGCCTTTCTGAGTTCATCCCCTTCCTTGGTCACCAAACGACGATCGAGAAGCCCTATCCAGGCCTCGGGTTGACGTACGGCGAGACGATCGGCGCCCTACACCAACTTTGGCGCACGGGCTATATCAAGAGCGACTTCAAGGCCGAGCAGGATCGCGTCCTCGCCGCGATTCTCCGCAGTCAAAAGGAAGATGAACAGGTCATCCGACCGGAGTTCGAAGCGGAAGATTTGCCAGGCGAAACGCTCTCGACCGATGCGTCGGATTTGGCGACCATGCAGCCGCCTCCGCCGGTTGAAGTTCCGGCCCCGAGAGGCGATACTGTCCCCCGCTAGTGCACGCGCCGAATGCGCTCGTTGGCTTCGCCCATCGAACCGTTTAGCACGTTGTTACAGCTTGGACGGTTCCAGTACGAGTATTGAAGGATGGATCACGGCGAGTCCGCGCGTTTCGGACGGCCGTTGATGAATGTCTTGCGTTCCTGCGTCGCCGCGTGCGGCGTTTGGATGCAGGGCCCCGCAAGCCCCCGCTTGCGAGGGTGAAGTCGACATGAATTCGGCATGGAGGTCGGTTCGATGCGTCTTGCCAAGTTGGTGCTCAGCGGTTTCAAGAGCTTCGCGGATCACACCGAGTTCCGCTTCGACGCGCCCATCACGGGTATCGTCGGGCCGAACGGGTGCGGCAAGTCGAACGTCGTCGACGCGATCAAGTGGGTGCTCGGTGAACGCAGCGCGAAGAGCCTTCGCGGCGGCGCGATGCTCGACGTCATCTTCGCCGGCTCCGCCGCGCGCAAGCCCGCGGGTATGGCGAGTGTGACGCTCTGTTTCGAGAACCCGTTGCTCGCGCAAGCGATCGATCGCGGCGACGACGACACGCCGAGCCTCGACCCCGAAACCGATCCCGAAACCGGCGAAGTGATTGAGCGCGTCGTGGACCGCCGCGCCGTCCGCAACCGTCGCCTCCCGATCGACGCCGACATGGTCGAAGTCACGCGCCGACTCACGTCGGATGCGAAGAGTGATTACC
>JBEIJG010000138.1:0-7526 GCA_040380385.1 Phycisphaeraceae bacterium
ATGTCACCGATGATCTCGCCGGTCGCCATAGGGAGAGCGTAGCGACCCGAGGGCGCGCGACCAACCGCGGTGGAGCTGAAACTCCGCGAAGGAGGAATGGGTCATCTGCGAAAGATGTGCGAACGAGGGTTCGAACATCGACCATGCGACGCACCGACGCCTCGCGTAACGGATGTCTCGCATACGGATATCTCGAAGACGAACGCCTCACAGGCCAGGGCGCGCGTTTCGGAAGAGCACGACGGACGCAGTCTGCGTGTGCACGTAGGATCGCTTTCCCTGCGTGCCAATTTCTCCCGCGCACTGAAAGCCCGCGAGTGCCGGCGCATGCAGCCTGCGCGAGACCATGCTTGCGTCATGGTCGGGTGCCGTGAAGAAGCGAGTTCCGCGCACGTTGCAGGTGAAAAGCAGCGCAGCTTTCGCGGGATCGCGCAATTGCTCGCGATCGAGCATCATCGCGAGATCGTCCTCGGCCGTTTGTTGGTCGCGAATTTGGAAACAGACGGTCTGCCCACGATGCACGCGATCTCCGAGCGTGATACTCCCCGTTGCTGCATCAACGGCGAGCACCGGCCGAACGAGATAATCGCCGCGCCCGCGTCGTTGCTTGGTGCAATCCAACGCGAGCCCAACAAGAAGTCCTTGCCCAATACCCGCGCGATCGGATTCAGAAAGCGCCTCAACCATCTCTCGCACGGCGTCGATGGCTCGATGTCCGTTCAAGGCCAGAATGTCGTTTCCGCGAGCGGCGGTCACAACGAAATCACCGCCGATCGGACGACTTCCCTGGCTCACGAGGCCGGCAATATCGATGTCGCCAAAGATCGAAAGTCCAACGAGTCCTCCGTGCGAAACATGGCGATCGACCGCGAGGACATTGAGCCCAGCGTGCGATGCTCCGCTCGCGACACCGCCGAAAATGCGCGCGCCTTCCGGCCCAGCTGCGGCGTCGATTGCGGCACAAGCCTCGCCCGGATGTATCGAGTGGGGATCGGCGAAGAGAATCGTTCCGCGATGCGCGAGCGCGCCGCCACCCGCGCCTTCGTCGGGCGGAAGCGTGATGCGTTGTCGGATGAAGCCCTCACTCCACACCGCCGGCGGGCCATCTTCAAGGTCAAACCAGAAGGGGCGCGCAACGATGCCGGGAGCAGAGAGCGCAAGCACCGACAAGCCAGGTGTGTGTTCCACCTCGCGCGTGCCGCTCACAACGCTCTCCACCGTGGTCGCGAGTAGGTGCGCTGGGTGCAGTTCCCGCCGCAGAAAATCGAGCGAATCGCGCAAGAGCGCCCGGTGATGAAAGCTCGCGAAGACGAACAGCATGTCCGGCCGAAGTTGCGAGGACGCTTGAAGCTTTCCCACGACATCACGCGCGGCGGCGCGGGTGTCCGCGAGTTCAGACAACGCCGACAGCGCGGAAATGGACCGTTCAGTTCTCAATGCCATGCAGGGTGACGGGACAAGCAGGAGATGGAAGCGGGCTTTTTGCGAATTTCGGGGGATTCCTGAAAAATGGCGGTCGAACTTCGGCGATTTTGCGCGACTTTGTAACGGGAGCCCGAGGCTCGAACCTGAAGTTGGACACTGCATTCCGCAATGAGAGCTTGAACCTGAGGGCTCAGCATGCGCTCGTTCAGCCGCGACGGTGTCCGCAGTGTCCGCGCGTTCCGATTCCGTCGGAGCGAGTTCGGCGGTCATCCATTTGCAACGCTCGGGTGGCGCCAAGCGGCTCGCGTGAACGGTCTGAAATGGAAGGATTGGTTGACGCGGATTGGTTGACGCGGATTGGATGACTCGGATTGGACGACTCGGATTGGACGACTCGGATTTGGACGACGAGCGGGGGCTGAAGGCTGGGCGACGGACTCGTCGGTAGGCTCGCCAACGAAGATGTCCGAGAATCAATTGCGACGAGCCCCTTGCATTTCGGGCTCCGATTCGGCATCATCCTCGATCCCCCGACGGTCGTGCGGTCTGCGGCTCGACGCATCGCGGGGGAGAGGCGACTCCGTTTGGAGAGCCCGCCTCGCGCGGACCACGCGCGAAGTGACGCCGTGTAAACGGCCGTGTGTATGTACGAGTGAGAGCACGCAGAACTTAGCCACACAGGATCGACTGTGCCGAATACCGAATCAGCCAAGAAGCGCGTCCGCCAATCCGCCGCCCGCAACGCTCGCAACCTCTGGCGCAAGCGTCGCGTGAAGAACGACATGTCCGACGTCCTCAAGGCCGTTGCTTCGGGCGACGCTGTTGCGGCGGAGAAGGAAATGCGCAAGGCAGCTCGTACGCTCGACAAGGTCGCAGCAACGGGCACCCTTCACAAGAACACTGCTGCGCGTCGAAAGAGCCGCATGGCTGCGAAGGTTGCTTCTCTCCAGAAGAAGAAGTAATCGCCGCTCGATGACGAGTCTCGGTTCTTCTGTGCGCTGTCGATTCTTACGGAGTCGAACTGTGACGCGGGTTGAAGCGAAACTCAGTTTTTGCGTGTGGCTCTTCTCTAGACGTGCAACCGAAAGATGTTGAGTGCTGATCGACGCGTTTGGAAGATCTCTTCTTTCATGGCCGAACGATCACGCAAGCAATCGAGACCCGCTCCGGCGCGTACAGCGCAGGGCGGGTCTTTCTTCGATGCTGCTGCGGGTGGCAACTTCCTCACGCGGTCGTATCTCGACGCGTCGCGACGTCCGCTGGAAGTGTTGTTCTTCCTGCTGCCGTTCATTGCGTACTACGAATACGAACTCGTCCGCGCGCTTCGCTCGCCCGACGGTTTGGTCACGAATGGCGCACACCTCGCGATTCTCCGCCTTTTTGACCTCTTTGGGCTCGACGCCGTAGCGCTTTCGTTGCCCGGTTTTTTGCTCGCGGGGATCTTCCTTGTGCAGCACGTGCTTTCGCGCGGCCCATGGATTGTCGATCTCTCCGTTGTTGCGCGCATGTTCGTCGAGAGCACGGTGCTCGCGGTGCCGCTTCTTGTGTTTGCGGCGTTGCTTGAGCGACTCGTTCCAGCGGCGGGAGTTGATCAATTCAGTGCGTTGCCGCTTGGTGCGCGCATCGCTGTCTCGATCGGCGCAGGGCTCTATGAAGAACTCGTTTTTCGCATGGTGCTCATCGGTGTCCTCACGTGGGTGCTCCTTGAACTCACAAGTTTGAAACGCGGCGCGGCGACAGCGACGGCGGTCGTACTCGCAGCGATTGCATTCGCGGTGTATCACCCGCTCGCGGGGCCCGATGGTTCGGTGCTGCCAACGCGTGTCCTCTTCTTTGTCGGCGGCGGGCTTTACTTCGGCTTGCTCTACGTCCAACGGGGCTTTGGAATCGCGGCTGCGACCCACGCAATCTTTGACATTGTCACCGCGCTCTTGATCCCGCAATCAGACAGCATGTAGTGGCCGGTCGTTCGGGAGAGTCTCACTCCGAGCGAGTACCTTGCGCCGATGCTTCCTGGGCGACGAACAAAGACCTCCCCGAACTCTGCGCTTGCCGTGTCGGCACTGCACGGACTTCGCTCGGTGCAGACTGCGGTCAACATTGGGCAGACGATTGGCGAAGCGCTCGCAGACTTGCGTGCGCGGACAATCGATCACCCCGTCGTATATGTCTATGTCCTCGACGACGACGATCGTCTCGTTGGGCAACTGCCGACGCGCGCGCTGCTTTTTGCCGCGCCGGACACGCCGGTACGCGAAGCGATGCGCAAGGAGCTGACGACGATCTCGATGGAAACCTCGCTCGACGACGCGCTCGCGATCTTCGCGAAGAGTCGTTTGCTTGCGCTTCCGGTGGTTGACGGCGATGGGCGGCTTGTCGGCGCAATCGATGTCGAGCAGTACGCCCGCGAGAGCCTTGAACGTGCGGAGCGCGAGCGTGTGCGTCAGGTCTTTCAAACGCTCGGCCTCGCGGTCGATCATCCAGAAACACTTACGGCAGGCGAGAGTTTCCGCATGCGCATGCCGTGGCTCTGCTGCAACATTGGCGGCGGCATCTTGTGCGCGATTGTTGCGTGGCTCTTCACCGATCTCCTTGAACGCGTGGTGCTCCTCGCGTTCTTTCTCCCACTCGTATTGACGCTCGGCGAGAGCGTCGCGATGCAGTCCTTGACGCTCACGGTCGGCAGCGATCCAGACCGGAGAACATGGGCGAGTGCGCTGAAAGCGCTGCGCAGTGAACTTGGCGCCGCGACCCTGTTGGCGCTCTGTTCGGGTGTCGTTGTCGCGTTGGTGAGTTTGATGTGGGGAGGCGGCGCTGCGGGGGCGTTGACCATGTTGTCTGCCGTCGGCTTCAGCATGATTTTCGCCGCAGTTGCTGGTGGTGCGATTCCGATGATTCTGCACGCGTTTCGGCTTGATCCGAATGTCGCTGCCGGACCGATCGCATTGGTGCTCGCGGATACGGCGACGACCGCGATCTACTTCAGTCTTGGGCTTGCGATCTTCGGTGCGGCGACCGGTGAGGCGCCGCTTCCGGCGCCATAGCGCAAACGATCCCTTGCGTCGTCGACGGACGAGTAGCGGACGTGCACGAGCAAACACAAAGAGCAGACGCGAAGAAGCAGACGTGCTCCGCGGGTACACTCGCCCCGTGGCGAACGACGCGCAACGCGACCAATCTTCCCGTTCACTTGAGATTCGGGCCTCCGATATTCGGCTGCTCTGTCTCGATGTCGATGGTGTCCTCACGGATGGTGGAATCTCCATCGATGACGCAGGGCACGAAACGAAGCGATTTCATGTCCGCGATGGCGCGGCGCTTCGGATGTGGTCGAAAATCGGCCTTGAGATCGCGGTCATCACTGGTCGCAACGGCATGGCCCTGCGACATCGTTTGCGCGAACTCGGCGTGAAACACGTCATCGCTGGATCGAAAGACAAAGGCGCGGCCTTTGAGTCGCTCCTCAAAGATCTCGCGCTCCTTCCAGCGCAAGCCGCCATGATCGGTGATGATCTTCCTGATCTTCCGATTCTTCGTCGATGCGGGCTCGCGATTGCGGTGGCCGATGCGTCGCCGGAAGTGCTCGAACTCGCGCACCTCGTGACCGCGCACACAGGCGGCAATGGCGCGGTGCGTGAGGCCGTGGAGCGGATTCTCAAAGATGCAGGCCGTTGGGCCGAAGCGGTGCGCACGTTTGATCCAGAGTTTGGCGCACCAGCAGGAGGTGTTGCGTGAAGCGTTCCGACTTTGGATTCGACTTTGAGAATCTCCTGCTCCGTCGGCGCGGGCTTGTTTTCGCCGTGCCAGCAGGCGCGCTCGCGGTGCTTGTGATCGTCGCAGCAATCAACTTTGACGCCGGAACGTCGGGTCGCAAGAAGCCGAGTCGTATCGAAGAAGCACAAGAGTTGCTCGCACCGCGCATCGCAACCGCGGACGAACTTGCGCGCGCATCAGGTTCGATCGCAGATCAGACGTCGGTCTCACTCGCTTCGGGCGCGTGGATTCAAGTTGCAGATGAAACTGGCCGCTTGGCGCAGCAGTACAGCGCGACGAAGTTGGAGCCGCTGCAGGGCAGCCAACTCGCGATGACCGAGCCACGCTCGATGGTCTACATGAAAGACGGTCGCGTGCTTGTCTTGTCGGCGCGCAAGGGCGTCGCATATGTGCCGCGTCGCGCGCTCGAGTCGGGCACGCTTGAAGACGACGTCGAAGTGCGTTTGTTCCGCCCCGAGGCGGGGCGTACGGTGGACATCGATCGCGATGTGCCAGCAGTCGTCGTGGTTGCGGAACAGGCGCAATTCGATGGAGTGCTCGGCGAAGTTCGTTGCGCGAAAGAGGTCCGCGTGACGACCGATGCGGGATCGTTTGCGGGCGAAGGCTTGACGCTGCAACTCGATGCCGATGGCGACGGGCTCGAACAATTGATTGTTGACCGCGCGACGGAGCCGATTCGGATCGATCGCGCTGCGCGCGCGATGGCCGCGAAGCGCAGAGAGGCGCGCGCGGCAGATGGCAGCGTCTTGAACGCCATCACTTCGACCGAGACAGGGTCCATCGATTCCAATGATGCTGTTTCGGGCGAAACAACGCCAGATACGTCGCGTGAAACCGCATCGGCGCAATCGCCTCCGAACGCGCCAGCGCCCGCGACGAAGAATGCAGGAAAGAAGAACGATCGACCGCCGTTTTATCGATTGACGATGCTTGGTGGCGTTGAAGTTGTGCGCCTCAAGGATGGCGTTCGAAGCACGATTACGGGCGAAGAGATCGTGGCGATCTTTAGCCTCGAGTCGCGCGGGCTTGACGATCTTGCATTCGTGCCGCGTCCGTCGAGCGACGCAGACGCTGAGAGAGACACAGGAACATCGATGTACACGCGGCTTTCTTCGATCGCGCGAATTCCGCTCTCTGCTGGCATCGCATCGACTGCCGCGTTGTCTTCGCAAGCAGCACTCGCCCTGGCGCCGCATGCGTACGCGTCGCTGCAGGAAACGTCGGTTGAGGATGCGTCGGAGAGTGACAGTGTCACCGTCAGTTTCGGTGGTCGACTTGTCATGGTGCCTGCGACCGATCCCGCCGACCAACTGGCTTCACAAGACGAGATTCGATTTGATGTCGTTGGGCCGCGCGTCGAAGTACTTGACGGTAAGTCGGGGACTCGCATTGTCTGTACGCGGCTTCGATATGCGGTGCAAGAAGAGTTTGTCGAGGCGACGGGAAGCGCGGAAAGCCCGCTCCGCGTGACGAATCCGCGCATGCAACTCGAAGGCACGCGCTTCTTCGCGAGTTTGTCGAAGGGCGAAGGGCGTCTCGACGGCGCTGGTCGCATGTCACTTGGACGTGGTCTCGCGCGGCGCGTGTCGCTGCTTGGTGAAACTCCAGCGATGGCGGTGGATGCTTCGCGCATGCTGGTATCCGCCGATCCCTCAGCGGTCGCGCTGGTTGCTCGCGCGGAGTCTTTGCCGCAGAACGCCGCTCCTTCGAAGCAAGAGGCCGAGCCGTTCCGATTTGACCCCTCCTCGCAAGAGATCGAAATCACGTGGAAGGATGGCGTCGACCTCCGCTTCAACGGCGAAGGCGACAACGCGAAGTTGTCGCTTGCGCGTTTTGGCGGCGGCGTGAATGTCTTCGGTCGGCAATTCGAACTCGACAGTCAAACGCTTGAAGTGGCGTTTAGTCCGAACAACGCGGAGCGCATCGACGCGATCATCGCCGACGGCGGCACGCGCGTACGCCGACTTGGTGGCGAAGGTGCGATGGTGGCCGGACGCATCGAACTCTTTCTTGGCGAAGATTCAAAGGGCGACACGATTCCGCGGCGACTCGTGGCGCGTACAGCGGTTGAAGCGCGCGACGAACGACAGACGGTGTGGACCGAAGATTTGGTGGTTGGTTTCCGCGAAAAACCCAAAGTTGCGAGTGCGGCGGCAAGTGCAGCACCGAGCAGCAATCAAGCCGCAGCAACTTCCGCGCGCGGCGGAGCTGGCGGGATGCTCGGTGGCGACGAGAGCCTCGGCGCGATCGATATCGACACGGTCGAAGCCAAGGGCGGCGTGCAGGTTCTTTTGAAGGAAGGCGCGCGTGTCTTCGCGGACACACTC
>JBEIJG010000139.1:0-7523 GCA_040380385.1 Phycisphaeraceae bacterium
ACCGCCGCGCCGCTGGTCGCGCTCGTCGTACTCCTTCTCGTCGCGCAAATCCCGATGGCGCTCGCGATGACGCGCCGCGAAGGAATCGCAATGCTTGCGTTCATTCCGCTCGGTGCGATTCGCGCGGTCTGGCGCGCCGCGGGCCTGGTCGCAGGCGTGGTCGACCGCACACTCGGCCGTGGCGCCATCGCGCACGAAGGGCTTGCTCGGCGCGCGCGCCGTGACGGTGTGGACTGCGCAACGACACGTTCGCAGGGAGATCCACGATGAGCGCGCTGCCACTTCTTTTCTGGTTGTCGCTGCTTCTTCCCGGGTTCGCTATCGCGCGGCGCGTCGTTCCGAAGGAACTCAGCGGAGGAATCCTTCCTTCGATTGCAGTCGCGTGGACCGCGGCACTCTCGGCGCTTGTCCTGCCGATTGCGCTCCTCTATGCGCTCGGCAGCGTGGTCGAGTCGGCGCGCGTTCCGGTGGGTGCGCTTGCGATCGCAACCGCCGTCTTCATCGCGTGGGGCGCGTTCGACGTCGGCGCGCATGTCGTGCGTACGCGCGCCTGGCGCGGGCTCGGGCGCGCGCTCATTCCATGCGTTTCGATCGCCGGTGCGCTCGTTCTCGCCGACATTTTCCTCGCGGATCGGCATGGCGCGATTCTCGACAACGACTCGCGCGTCCACATCGCGCGCATTCGCTTTCTTCTCGATCACGGCCTTTCGAACGCTGATCCCTTCGTGCGTACACCGATCGAGTACCCGTATCCGATCTACCACACGAACATCCTGCACGCGCTCTGCGCGATTGCGTCGAAGTTGCTTGCGCTCGATCCGGTGACGGTGTGGTTCAACACGCTGGCAGCGTCGCGGATCATGATCGCGTCGGGTGTTGCGTATCTCGCGTGGGCTGCGATTGGTGGCACGTGGGCACCGTGGATTGCGGCCGCGATGGTGGTGATCAACCGCGGTCCGTATCCGTTCACGCTCTACCCGAATCAACTCGCACCGTGGGCGTTCATGCCGATCGCAATTGGCGCGGCGCTGCGTGCACTCTGGCCGGCGTCGCGTGTTCTTGCCGTCGATCACGCGACAAACGGAGATTTGAAATCTTCCACGCTTGCCGCCGAATCTGTTGCCACCGAGCCTGCCCCGATGTGGCGCCTCGCCTCGATGGTGGCCCTTCCCGCCGCGCTCGTCGGCATGCTCCATCCCTTGTACGCGGGCTTCCTCTTCGTCGTGGCGGCGCCCGTCGTTGCGGTCGTCCTCGCGGTACGCCTTGTGCGCCGCACGCCTGGAGTACGGACGGCCGCGCTCGTACTTGCCGCGATCGTGATCCCATCGCTTGCGTTTCCGCTTGCGTCGAAGGCACTCACGGCGCCTCCGATCGACGATGTACTTCGTTGGGCAGCAGATCAAGTCGATGACGGCATCGAGCGCGACGACGGTGAAGAGCAATCGCTTGCGAGCGTCGATGCCGAGGCGGCCGCGGATCCGCTCGGCGTGGCACCGAAGCCGAAGCGCGCACCCAAGCCGCCGCCGCGTCTCGTTCGGCCTCAAGACGGATTCACGTTCTACGAACGCGGTAAGGACGATTGGATCGCGCGGCAGTGGGGCCGCGGCTTCACGGGCGGTTGGAACGGCATCGTCGCGTGGCGACTTTGGCTTGCGATCGTGGGGGTCGGTGTCCTGTGGTGGTCGCGCCGGAGACGTACTCGCGCGGCGCCCGTTGCCGCATATGCGCTCGCGGGCATGGTTGCCATGGTGCTTGTCGTCACGATGGTGCCACCGCTTTGTACAGCCGCACTCAAAGTACTCGGCGCGCAGTGGGTGCTCGGCCGTTTCGAAATGGTTGCATTTGTGCTGTGGATTCCGCTCGGAGTTCCGGCGGTCGCGGGTGCCATCGAGGCTTGGCGAAACTGGCGTCGCGCGGAAGCGTTTGCGCTCACCGCGGCGTGTACGTGTGCGGCGGTACCCGTCGCGAGCCTGCACGCCACGCATTCGAAACCGTACACGTGGAGCACGTTCATCGGTGCGGCGCTTGAGTCGGAGGGTGTGCGCAACGGACGCCAGCATGCGGGTCTCCTCAAGCAGAAGGCGTGGATGGACGAAGCGATCCCCTCCGACGCGGTGGTGCTCGCGGGGCCACTCACCGGTACATGGATTTCGATGTTGCACGGAGCGAACACCGTTGCGAGCGAGCGTTCGAGTACTGGTATCGCGTCGGGGCGTCTTCGCCGTGAGCACGTCGACGAGATGTTTGATCCGGTGACTGATGAAGCGCGTCGCGCGGAACTCTTCGATCTCTACGGCGTGACGCATGTGCTCTCGCGTGGCCGCACGCCGTCGTGGGCGCGCTACTGGACCATCGGTGGCAATCGGCGGCACGGACACGTCGTGCTGCAATTGCGACCGAAGCCCGATGAGAGCATGATGTGGATGCGCGGCATTGATGTCGCGCGGGCGCAACTTGATCGCGGCAATCTCGATGGAGCGATCGCGAGTTTGCGAGAGGTGATTGCCCAACACGCCGACGCAGTCGACGCGTGGTTTACGCTTGGAATTGCTCTCGCGCGCAAGGGCGAGCACGAGGCGTCGCTCCAGCCCTTCATCACCTGCGAGTCGCTCGAGCCGAGCGACCCCGTGCATCCGCTGATGCACGGAAATGCGCTTGCGGCACTCCGTCGTTTCGAGGAAGCGATCGCGAGCTTCGAGCACGCGGCACGCCTCGCCGGCGATGCGGGTGATCCGTTCGCGGGCGCTGCTGCCGAGTTCAATCGCGGCAACGCGCTCTACGAACTCGATCGCGTGGAGGAGGCGCTCGCGGCATACGAGCGTGCGCTCGCGCGCGATCCAACGCATGCGAAGGCTGCAACGGCGCGCGGCTGGCTTCGTCAGGATCTCGGGCTTGATCCGCCGCCGGAACTGCCCGACGCAGCTGTCGAAACCGAGCCGTTTTCGCCAAGCGCGCCCTCGATCAGCCCCACGCCGTAGGCGAGATGCATCAGCGCGGTGAAGAGCCGCACGGGACTGCGCGTGAAGAGCGCGATGATGCCGCCCGCCACCCACTCGACGAGTGCGATTGCGATCCACGTAAGGCCCTTGGCGAGGTTGCGCGTTCGAGCGAACGCTGCGCGTGGGGTGTCGCGTTCAATCGCCGTGACCGACCGTCCGATCGCGCGCATTCTGCGAACAAGCCAGGTCGGATCCACGCGCGAGGCGGGCACATACTCGACGGGTGATTGCTCTGCGCACCAGACGATGCGCGCGCCAGTCGCCGCGAGCCGAGCGAAGAAGTGTCGATCTTCTCCTTGGAGGAAACGGCCATCAAACCATGTGGGTAATCGATCGAGCAGCGCCGCGTCGAACAACACATTGCCCGTGAAAGCCCACGGTCGCGTACTTCCGGTCGTACGGGTAGGCCTTGCGTAAAAGCGGCCTTCAACCGCCCATGTGGGTGGAGCAACTTCGAAGCGCGGCACGATGCCGCCCGTAACGATGTCTGCGCCAAACCGCTCCTTCGTCGCGAGCAGTGCCGCGATCCAACCAGGAGGTGCCTCTTCATCATCGTCAAGAAACGCGATCGCGTCGCATGTCCGATGCGCCTCGCGGAGTGCGCGGTTGCGCGCGTGCGCAGGTCCGCGGGCGGGCTCTGCGACCAACGTGATGTCGAGCGTGGTCTCGCGTGCAACGCGCGCGACGATCTCGGCGGGTAGAGGATCATCGGGGTCGTTGTTCGCGACAATCGCGCGGAGGCGAACGTGTGGCTCGACCCGCTGTGCAGCCACGCTGCGCAACGCGCGCTCAAGACTGGTCGCACGGCGGAAAGTCGCGATGAGGATGGCGATGCGCACGGTATTCATCGCGAGCGATATTCCTCATACGTCATACCGAGTGCGGCGGCGACGAGCCCCGCGGCGCGTCCGACGTCCCACGACACAAGCGCGGCCGTACTCGCGGGGTCGGTGATGTTGCGAAGGCCTCGCACCACCGCGCGTGCGCTGAATCGCAGGGCGCGCCACACGAGTGCGCATCGCGCGGCAATGGGAAGCGTGGTCGCAGCGCCGCTGGTGGTCTTTGCGCGCATCGCTTCGGTCGCAGGCGCCACCGTTCCGAGGCGATAGGAGCGTTGAAAGAGCCAGCGGTAGGTCGCGCGCGAACGCGGATACCACTCAAAGGTGATCGCGTCGTCGGCCCACACGATCGCGTTTCCGTTGTGTGCGAGGCGCGCGAAGAACTCGCGGTCGCTCCCGCCGGTGTGGAGCATGCGTTCATCAAGACGCGGTGCACCATCACCTCGTACGATCGCCGCATCGAAGAGCACGTTGTTGGTAAACGCGTACGGCACGCGCGTGAGGTGTGCGTGCCGGACGGGCTCGTACGCGCCGCTTCGCGCAGCCCACGCGGGCGAACCGCTCTCGAAGCGCGGGAGCGCCGGGCCCGTCGCGATCGGCGCGCCAGTCGCGCGTGCGGCCGCGAGTAACCGCACGATAAGCGTCGACTCGACGGTCTCGTCGTCGTCGAGGAACGCGATCCAATCGACGTGCGGTGCGGCTTCGTCGATCGCTCGGTTTCGCGCAATTGGGATGCCTTGCCGCGGCTCAAAGACACGTCGCGCGGGAAGGGTGCACGCGGGGAGCGGCTGCGCGTGCGGTTCGTCGTTCTCGACGACGACGACCTCGATGGTGCAGCCCTCGGGGCGCTCAAGCGCCGAGAGCGACGCGAAGAGCCGCGCGAGGCCATCTGGCCTTCGGCGCGTTGCGACACAGATCGCCACGCGCGTGGCGAGATGCGTTGGAGTCTCCGCGGTCATGCTGCAATCGTCTTCACGAAGACGTCCTCTTCGGCCGGAAGCTCGAGGGAAAGAGGAGGTATCGCAGCCAAAGCAATGCCTTCCGCCGCTTCTCTGCACATGCGCCGGGCAATCCCGGCAGATTGCGCAGGCCCGCGAGCGTCACGCCGGCAACGTGCGTCGATTGCGAGGCCACAAGCCCAAGCGGCCCGAGCGTCTTGCGCGCGAGGCGGCGATGGCTTTCGACGAGAAGCCTCGGATTGTGCCCGTTGAATGCGTTCGTGTGGTCGAGATGCGAGGTGCTCGCGCCGCGGATGTGGGTGACCACCGCCTCGGGCGCATAGCAGCCGATCCAACCGTGTTCATGCATGCGTTGGCACCATTCGACTTCCTCTGCGTAGAGGAAGAAGCGCTCGTCGTACCCGCCCGCAGATTCAATCGTCTCGCGTCGAGTGAGAATCGCCGCGCCCAGCAGCCACTCGGCCTGGATGCGTTCATCGCAGCCGTAGGCGTGGTGCAGCGAGAGTGCGTGCGGCGAATGGGGGAAGCGACCGTCGAGTCCGAGCATCGACCAACTGACGAAGCCGGACAAGAGTCGGTGGAATCGATACGCCGAGAGTTGGTGCGTGCCGTCGGCGTTGAGGAGTTTCGGCCCAACGTATCCGATGCGCGGATCCTCCTCGAGAACACGTACGAGCGTGTCGATCGAGCTGGGATGGCTCACGGTGTCGGGGTTGAGGCAGTAGAGATAGCGGCCGCGCGCAAGGTCGAACGCGAGGTTGTTCGCACCCGCGAAGCCGAGATTGCGCTCGGCGCGCACGAGTCGTGCCGCTGGGAACTCGCGCTCAACCATTTCCGCCGAACCGTCCTTCGAGCAGTTGTCGACGACGATCGTCTCGAATGATCGCGGCCCGGCGGCGTCAGGCAGCGATGCGAGGGCCGCGCGCAAGAGATCGCGCGTGTTGTAACTCACGATGACGACGGAGACGTCGACGGCAGCGGGATCGTGGTAACTCGGGGACGGATTTGCCATCGTCTCCCTGTCATCTTGCTGGAAAATCGAGCCGTTGTCCAAGCTGTCCTGCAAGTCGGGCCGCCGATTTCCTCGCCGCCATGCGGGCGGTGCGTAGAGCGATGCCGTTCTCGGTCCAGACGCGGTCGACGCGCAGCAGGCCGACGTGGCGGTCGCACGCCAGGTCGAGCCGAGCGACAAGCCGCTCGCCCGCGAGGACGGGCATGGTGTAGTAGCCATGAACGCGCTTCGCCGCGGGAACGAACGCTTCGAAGCGGTAGTCGAAGCCGAAGAGTTCTGCGAGGCGCCCGCGCTCGCGGATGAGTGGGTCAAACGGCGCGAGCGCGCGTGGAGTGTCGTCGATGCACACGCGCGCCGCGGCCTGCCGCCAACCGAGTCGCGCGAATCCGGGGCGTGTCGCGCGCCCGAGACGCTCGAGCGCAACCTCTGCGATTTCGCCGCGCCTCGCAGCCGCGGCGCACCACGCACCAGCTTCCGCTGGCGTGATGGCCCACGCGAAGTGTGCAATCTCGCGTGCGGTCGCGGCGCCAAGTCGCTCAAGGGCGCTCCGGCATGCCCATGCAATGAGTTCCTCGCGCGTGGGTTGCTCGGGCATCGGCCCGTGGACGCGCTCCGTGAGGTCGTACACCTTTTCGAAGCCCCGGCGTGCATGGATCGCGACCTCGCCCGTCCTCCACAGAAACTCAAGCGCGGCCTTCTGCGGCGACCAGTCCCACCAGCCCGCACCTCTGCGCGCCTCGGCGGGGCGTGGAAAATCGCGCGTCGCGAGAGGGCCACGCTCCTCCAGCGCCGATCGCACCTCCGCGAGGGTCGTCCGCCAGTTGCGGCCGAGACGTTCGCGCATCCACGCATTCTGCCGAAGCCGGGCGCGGCTCCGCTCGAATCGATGCGTCCACCACGGCAGCCAGTCGCTTCGGATCACGCTCGCGTCGTGCGTCCAGTGCTCGAACAGCGTGCGAGACTCCTCGGTGTGGTGCGCGAGGTGCGCAGGCTCGTAGCCGTCGAGCCGCGCGTGCAGAATCAGGTGATGCGCACGTTCGACCGAGTTGATGCTGTCGACCTGCACGAAGCCGAGTCGACGCACGAGCGCGATGACGCGGGTCTTCGTCGCGCGGGCGGGCGCACGGTCGAGCGCGCAACCCGCCAGCAGCAGTCGACGCGCCGCGGCGACAGGCACGAGATCGGGTTCGCGAAGGCGTTTCGTCACGTCGCGAAGGTACACTCCGACGATGCGCATCCACAAGGCGATCCGCGGAACCTCTCCCATCGCATCCTTCCGGGCGCTTCTCGCGGTCTTCGTCTTACTCACGTGGGCTTCGACAGCCTTCGCCGCGCGTCCAGGGCTTTCCGACGAGATCCGAGCTGCGGTCCCACGCGCCGTCGCGGTCGATCCTGCCCGTTCGGGCGACCTCGTGGTTGAGATGCGTTGGAGCGACGACCGCGCCGCGCCGATCGTGCGGAACAACGCGTCGGTTCCCATCGCGGTGCGCGAGATCGTTCTCTTCGACATTCCGCACGGTTTGTCGCCCGAGACGCGCCTGTACGGCGAAGGCCTGCAAATGCTCGCGCAAACCGCGGGTACGTTGGCGTCGCCTGAGGATGTCGGCGACTATCCCGATCGGTCACACTATCGATTGCCCGAGCCAGAGGGCTTCCGCCGCGTGTATGGCGTGTGCATGCTTGAACCAAACGATGCATCGCGCGTGCTTGTCGC
>JBEIJG010000140.1:0-7453 GCA_040380385.1 Phycisphaeraceae bacterium
CGGTTCGCACGCACAGACGAGATTGCGGTCGCCGTACGGATTGTCGACGCGACCAACCGCGGGCCAGAACTTGAAGTCCTTGAGCCACGGTGCTGGATACGCCGCTTCTTCGCGCGAGTACTTGTGCGTCCATTCGCTTGCGGTCACAGCGGCCGCTGTGTGCGGCGCGTGCTTGAGCACGTTGTCGACCTTGTCGGCGCGGCCCTCTTCAATCGCGCGGATTTCCGCGCGAATCGCAATCAGCGCGTCGCAGAAGCGGTCGAGTTCTGCCTTCGACTCGCTCTCGGTCGGCTCGATCATCAGCGTGCCCGGCACAGGCCACGACATCGTCGGCGCATGGAAACCGTAGTCCATCATGCGCTTTGCGATGTCGTCGATCTTGATGCCCGCCGACTTGTCGAACGGACGCATGTCGAGAATGAACTCGTGCGCGCAAAGGCCGTGCTTGTTCGTGTAGAGCACGTTGTAGTGGCCCTTCAAGCGCGCGGCCATGTAGTTCGCGTTGAGGATCGCGACTTCGGTCGCGCTCTTCAGGCCCTTCGCGCCCATCATCGCGATGTACATCCACGAAATCACAAGGATCGACGCGCTGCCATATGGCGCAGCCGAAATCGGGCCAATCGCGTGACGACCCGCCGAAAGCGGGCGGCTCACTGGGTGACCGGGGAGGAAGTCCTTGAGGTGCGCCGCAACGCCGATCGGGCCCATACCCGGGCCGCCGCCACCGTGTGGAATGCAGAAGGTCTTGTGCAAGTTGAGGTGGCACACATCGGCACCGATGTGACCTGGGCTCGTGAGGCCGACCTGCGCGTTCATGTTCGCGCCGTCCATATAGACCTGTCCGCCGTGACGATGAATGATCGCGCACGCTTCCTTGATGCCCTCTTCAAAGACGCCGTGTGTCGACGGATAGGTGATCATCAACGCGCCGAGATTTTTCGCATGTTCTTCAGCCTTTTTCGCCAAGTCTGCAAGATCGATGTTGCCATCACCGTCGCATTCGACAGGCACAACTTTCATGCCTGCGATCACCGCGGTTGCTGGATTCGTGCCGTGCGCCGAGGTTGGAATGAGGCACACATCGCGATGTGCTTCGCCGCGATGTTCGTGATACGCGCGAATCACGAGCATTCCCGCGTACTCACCTTGCGAACCCGCGTTTGGTTGCAAACTCATCGCAGCAAAGCCGGTCGCTTCGCAAAGCCAGTTCTCAAGCGTGCGGAACATTTCCGCGTAACCGAGCCACTGCTCGCGCGGCGCGAATGGGTGAATCTGGCCGAATTCAGGCCACGTCACCGGAATCATCTCGCTCGTCGAGTTCAACTTCATCGTGCAAGAGCCGAGCGTGATCATCGAGTGCACAAGGCTCAAGTCCTTCGACACAAGCTTGTTGATGTAGCGCAGCATCTCGTGTTCACCGTGGTAACGGTTGAACACGTCGTGCTGCATGAAGGGCGCCGAGCGCACGAAAACCGCGGGAATCACGCCGGTCTTCGCCTCGACCGCGAGCGCTGCGGGTGCCGAGTTCTTGCCGCCAGCAAAGACCGCAAGCAGCGTGTCGATGTCGGCAATGGTCGTCGATTCATCGAGCGTGACGCCGAACGTGCCGTCGCCGAAAGTGCGCAAATTCACGCGCGCCTTTGCGGCCGCTGCGAGAACGTCGGCCGTCGAGATGCCGCCGCCGAGCTTCACGCGCAGCGTGTCGAAGAACGCATCCTTACCGCCGTTCCCAGTGTCGTGACCAAGTTTCGCAAGTCCACGCGCGAGCGTCACCGTGAGGCGATGCACGCGATCTGCGATCTTCTTCAAGCCTTCGGGCCCGTGATACACGCCGTACATGCCGGCCATCACGGCCAGCAACACTTGCGCCGTGCAGATGTTGGAAGTGGCCTTATCGCGGCGAATGTGCTGCTCGCGCGTTTGAATCGCCATACGCAGCGCGCGATTCCCGTGACTATCGCGCGACACACCGATGATGCGGCCTGGAAGCTTGCGCACGTAAGCCTCGCTTGTCGCGATGAACGCCGCGTGCGGGCCGCCGAAGCCCATTGGTACACCGAAGCGTTGCGCGCTGCCGACGGCGATGTCGGCGCCCCACGACGCAGGCGTCGCGAGCAACACGAGCGCAAGCGGATCGCATGCCGCAACAACAAGCGCGCCCTTGGCGTGGGCCTTCTCGGTGAACGACTTGTAGCACTCGATGCGACCGTCGGTCGTTGGATACTGCACAAGCGCACCGCAGAACGCATCAGAGAATCCGTCATTTGCCGCGAATTTCTCGGGGTTTCCGACAACCACTTCAATACCAAGCCACTTCGCGCGTGTCTCGACGACGGCAATCGTTTGCGGATGGCAATCTTCGGCCACAAAGAACTTCGTGCGCGTTTCACCTGTGATGCCGTGGCACATGTTCATCGCTTCCGCAGCGGCGGTGCCTTCATCGAGGAGCGACGCGCCCGCGAGCGGGAGGCCGGTCAACTCCGAGATCATCGTTTGGAAGTTGAGGAGTGCCTCGAGGCGGCCTTGCGCGACTTCAGCCTGATACGGCGTGTACGCCGTGTACCACTGCGGATTCTCGAGGATGTTGCGGAGGATCACGCCAGGCACGATCGTGTCGACGTAGCCCATACCGATGTACGAGCGGAAGACTTCGTTCCTTCGCGCGAGCGCGTGCAGCGCGCCGAGGGTTTCCGCTTCGCCACGCTCTGCACCAACGATGGTGCGGGTCGGGTCGTCGATCTCCATCTCGCGCGCGAGGCGGATCGTCGCCGGCACCGAGGCGCGGATGAACTCATCCATCGTGCCGTAGCCGCAAGCCGCGAGCATCGCGGTGGTTTCGGCCGCGGTGTGCGGAATATGCCGACCGTAGAAGGTGTCGGTCGGGCCAAGGGTGGTCGCGGACGCGGCGGCGGTGGTGGCGGTCGTCACGGTGTGCATCGCTGTGATTTGGGTAGGGGTTGAAGCGCGAGAGAAGGCGCGCGATTGGCGCGGGCCGTCGACCTTCTGTCAACTCATGGACATTCCGGTCATCGAAGTCCTGCGCGATTCGGTCTCGCGCAAGGGGACGAGTATAGATCGAAGACGGCTGATTTCGCAGCGTCGATTCAACGAGAGCGGTACGCTTTCCCCCATGCACCATTCGTTGACCTCGCGGCGTGCCGCTTCTGCGGACGTACCGGCCTCTACGCTTTCCGCTTCCGCCACAAATTCGACGTCGCTCGCGCCCGCAAGCCCACGCGCCGCGGCAGGAAGCCCACGCGCCGCGGCAGGAAGCCCACGCGCCGCGGCAGGAAGCCCACGCGCCTCACGTTTCTGGCTCGGATTTGCCTCGGCAGGCCTCAGCGCCGCGGTTCTTGCTGCGTGCGCGTCGGGAACGAAGGACGCGTCGACGCAGGATGCATCCAGTTCTGCAGCAAACTCCGCAGCGATGACCGCGCCCGCAAACGCCGCGGGCGCAGGAAGCGCAGCGCCATCGAGTAGCGCGCCCGCGACCGGCACGGCGAGCGCGTCGGCGACGACCGCGACCCAACCTGCCGCCAAACCCGCCACGAAGACAGTCAACAAAACTGTCAACACGGGTGCGAGCCTCTTCTCCGACGTCACCCAGCCGGGTAAAGGCACGCCGAAGCCGCGCGAGCGCGCCGCCAACACCACCGCGACGAGCGGCAGTACGTCGGAAGGCAAGATCATTCCGGGCTCGGTGAACGTCTACACGTTCAACCCGAATGAGAGCTTCATTCCCGTCGACCCATCGTCGACCTCGCTCGCGCAAGTGCTCGCCGACATGGGCCCCGACGCCATCGAGTGGTACCAACACGTGCAGACGCTTTCGAACCCGTGGTTCGAAGGCCGCGTGCCTGGCAGTGATGGCATCGAGCGCGCCGCGGAATACTGCGAATTCTGGATGGCAAAGGCGGGTCTTGAGCCTGCGTTTGCCTCGGGCGCGCAAGCAAATCCCGCGGATCCGTGGCGCCAGCCGTTTGCGCTACCGGGTCGCGATCGCAGCATCAAGTCGAGTTCGATTCTCATCGGTGGCGCGCAGGTCACCGGCACGACCAAGGCGATGAAGAACTCTGGCGGCGGCACGGCGGAACTCCCCGTGACGTTTGTTGGCTACGGCATCGAGAATGGCAAGGACGGCTACACGAACTTCGCGCCCGACGCGCGATTCGAAGGGCAAATCGTGCTCGTCATGCGCGGCGAGCCACTCGACGCCGAAGGAAAGTCGCGTTGGGGCGGCGACAAGTTCACGAGTGCATCGAGCCTCGCCGCGAAGCTTGATGCCATTCGTCGCCGCGCCGCGAGCGGTATCGTCGTGATTGAGCCACCGGGTTACGCCGGGAAAAAGGCTGATCTCACCGCGATGAGCGCGGAAGCACTCGGCGGAATGATGGGCGTTCCGTGCTTCTTCGCCGATGGTGCCGCCGCCGACGCGCTCGTCCAAGCGTGCGACACCAACGGGCGCGATCTCGCGACGCTGCGCGCAATTTTCGATGAAGGCACGAAGGATGCGCCTGCGCTCCCGATCGCACTGAAGAGCGATGCGCCTGTCACGCTGAAGGTCGACATCGACACTGGCGAAATGATGACGCACAACGTTGGCGGCATCTTGACGGGCCGCGGAAACTTGAAGGATGAGTGGATTGTGATCGGCGCGCACTACGACCATGTCGGATACGGCATGTACGGCGCAGATCCTGCGAATCGCGGCAAAGTGCATCCGGGCGCCGATGACAATGCGAGCGGCACCGCGGGCATGTTGATGTTGGCGAAGCGACTCGCGAAGGTCTACGCCGACGCGCCTGCGGGTGCGAACTTGCGCAACGTGCTTTTCCTCGCGTTTAGCGCGGAAGAAATGGGTCTCAATGGTTCGCGCGCGTACATCAAGAACGCGTCGATTCCGGCAGACAAAGTCGACATCATGCTCAACATGGACATGATCGGCCGCATGCGTTCGAATGAACTCGTGGTCGGCGGCGTGGAGAGTGCGAAAGGCTTTTCGCAAGCACTCGAACCGTTCTTCAAGAAGAGCGGTTTGACGATTTACGCCGATCCGAGCGGCCGCGGACCAAGCGATCACTCGAGCTTCTTCGGCGCGGGCATTCCCGTCCTCTTCTTCTTCAGTGGCGTGCACGACATCTATCACAAGCCTGGTGACGTCGGCTACACCGTCGATCCGCGCGGCGTTCCGGCGATTCTCGATCTCGCACAGGAAATCGCGATGTGGCGCGCGTCGAGCGCGGAACGCTTGGAATATCAAGCGAATCCTGCGCCGCAGGGCGCTGCTCCGCGCGTCGTCGATGCTGCGCCCGGCGGAAGTGACCGCGGCTACGCGCCGGTGCGACTCGGCATCCAGCCAGGCATGACGGAAGACGGTGAGTCGGGCATTCTTGTCGAGAGTGTGAGCCCGAATACGAGCGCCGCCGACGCAGGCATCAAGCCTGGCGACATTTTACTTTCGTGGGATGGTGTGTCGCTTGGTTCAACCGCCGACATGATGGTGAAACTGCGTGCATCGAAGCCAGGGGATGTAGCGAAGATGCGTGTGCTTCGCGACGGCAAGGAACTTGAGATCAATGTGGAACTCAAGGCTTCTTCCGCGCCGCGTCGGCCGCAGAACGACTGACGCGCCACGTCTGAAGACCGCATGGTTCAACGCATGAACAAGCTTCATCGATCTCACTTTGCCGCGTCCCTTTCGGGCGCGGCGTTTTCTTTCGCGTTGCTCACACTTGCCGCGTGCTCGCGCGAGTCGTCGTCGCCGATGCCCTCAACTTCCGTTCCGTCAGCACCAGAGACGGCACCATCGACGGCAACATCGACGGCGTCATCCACCGCGGATTTCAAGCCGAAGTCAACAGGGGTCGACGCATCAACCGCAGCGGCGTCTACGGAATCCACCGCGTCCACCGCGAACAAACCCACGCCGCCCGCCGACATGTACGGCACGTGCGAGCCTGGCGAGGGTGGCAGCGGCAAGACCTACATGGGCCGCGAGATCGCGGAAGTGATGGGGCACTTTGGAGTCGGTTGGCTTGAGCGGCCGGAGCGCGAACGTGAGGAACGTACGGATTTGCTCGTCGGTGCGATGAAGTTGAAAGCGACCGACTCCGTCGCGGATATCGGCGCAGGCAGCGGTTACTTCACGATGCGCATCGCGCCGATCGTGGCAGAAGGCGTGGTGTACGCAACCGACATTCAGAAGGAAATGCTCGACATCGTGACCGAGCGCGCGCTCGAAGAAGGCGCACACAATGTGATGCCGGTGCTCGGCGAAATCGACGATTGCGGGCTCGAAGCGAATTCAGTGGACGTTGTGCTCTTTGTCGACGCGTATCACGAGTTCTCGCATCCATGGGAGATGATGACGTCGATCGTGCGCGCGTTGAAGCCAGGTGGACGCGTGTATCTCGTCGAGTATCGCCTTGAGGATCCGCTCGTTCCGATCAAGGAACGACACAAGATGAGCGAGGAACAAGCGCGACGCGAGATGGAAGCGGTGGGGCTGCGCTTCGTTGAGAACGTCGATGTTCTGCCGCAGCAACACATCATGGTGTTTGAGCGGCGGTGAGTTCCGACGCCTCCTGCGGTGCCGGGGCTCCAACCACAACGCATCTCGGCCCCCTCGGATTCACTCGCGACGAGGCTGGCCAGAGCAAGCGAAAGCGAAGCGAGTCGCGAGCGCTTCAAGTTTGCGGCGGCGACCTTTGGCGTAGATCAGCCCGTCGCGAGCCACCCGCGACGGGCTGGCCAGAGCGAGCGAAAGCGAAGCGAGTCGCGAGCGCTCAAACTACGGCTTCGTAATGCGATGGCCGCACTTGCACGTGGAGAGCACTGGATCTGCCCAGAACTCCTCCATCGCACGCGCGAAGTGATGCACGATGTCCTTGCAGTCGAACACCTTGTCGTAGACAAGCGTGTTGCACTTCTCGCAGAAGAAAATGAGGTGTTCCGGCTCGCCTTGCGGACGACGTCGTTCGACCACAAGCCCAAGCGTGTCCGGCCCGCGTTGCGGAGAGTGGGGCACGTTTGGCGGAATGAAGAACACTTCGCCCTCGCGAATCTTGTGCACCTTCACGACACCTTCTTCGATGGTCTTCACGTGCACGTCGCCCTTCAACTGCATGAAGAACTCTTCGCTATCGACTTGGTGAAAATCGTTGCGGGCATTCGGCCCCTTGATGATCATCACGAAGAAGTCACGGCCCGAGTAGAGGTACTTGTTGCCAACCGGCGGCTTGAAGTGCTCGGCATTCGCGTCGACCCATGCGAGCAAGTTGAACGGCGCCATCACCGATCCATCCAACATCAGGCCGTTCGGTTCGCCGGGAGTCTCGGCGATCGACTGGAAACCAGTCAGGATGCCGGGGCGGGAAGGAAGTGCGTTCGTCGTCGCGGGAGTCATGCCGACATCGTACGTTTTCCGCGTTTCGTTACGATCCCAACATGTCCA
>JBEIJG010000141.1:0-7448 GCA_040380385.1 Phycisphaeraceae bacterium
CTCCACCACCTCTTGAATGAGCGCCTTCGGTTGAATCAGCGACTTCTGTTGTATCAACCACGGGTGACTCTCCTCATGCGGAATGCAAAGACTCCCATGGTCCACGCCGCAAACGCGAGCACGATCACGACTGGCGCGGCGCCTGTCCATCCGCGCCCCTCCGCGATGCGCATCGCGAGCGCAGACACAATAGCAATGAGCGCCCCACATCCAAGCGAAGGCATCAACGCACGAACAACCGCGCCGCTCGACACCCCAAGCACTCGCCCCACCATGACGACCGACACAACCGCAGAGACGAGATGCGCAAACGCGAAGGCCCCAGCGAATCCCGTTGCGCCCCACTGCGCGGTCGCGGGCACGCCCGCGGCAATCATCGCGGCGAGTCGTACGAGCATCGCGACGCGATCAAGATCAGGTCGACCAATGCCCCAGAAGAGCGCACCGCACGAACTTGCAATCACCGAAAACCAACTCGCGAATGCAAGCAACGCGACAAGTCCCGTCGGGCCAGCATACGCGGCTCCGTACACAACGGCGGGCACGCGCCCGTCGAGGACCGCAACCGCTGCGACCGCAGGCGCAACCAAGAGTGCAACTCCTGAAACCGCGAGTAGCCACACTCGGCGGAGTCGCTCACGATCTTCACGAATCTGCGCATACGCAGGCGCGAGCACGGTGCCAAACACCGGCAGCGCGATCTCGCCTGGCAACGACGTGAGACGTTGCGCGAGCGTGAAGACGCCGAGCGTTGTGAGGTCGGCGGCACGACCGATCACAAACGCCGGCATTTGAAGGAAAAGCGCGATGAGAAACGGAATTCCAGCGGCGCGTGCCGCGAATGCGCGAAGTTCAAGTGAGGCCTCGGCGTCGGAGGCGAGATCGATCCGCCTAGGGACGAGGAGCCAACCAGTCGCCGTGGCAGCGATCGCCGACGCAAGCGTGCCGATCGCGAGTGACAACGCGCCGAATCCCATCATCGCACCCAATATGGAGACCGAAATCTGCACGAGTCCGCTCGCAAAGAGCGAGATCGAAAGTGGCGCAAGACGCAGTTCTTTGCGCTCGCTGTGCACCCACGGATTGGTGAGTCCCGCAAAAAGCGAAGTCGCCGCGACAATTCGAACGAGCGCGGTCAAATCATCGCGTTCGAAGTACCAGTCGATCAACGGTGCTGCGAGAAAGATGCCGAGCGAAAGCAGGAATCCCCGCACCGCGGTGATTCGCAAGGCTGCGCCCAAGAAGCGCGGATCGCTGCTGCGCGTACTCTGCGCAATCGCTTGGTCGACACCAACATACGTCAGCGCTTCCACCATTCCCGCAACGGCCATAACCGCAGCAAGCGCACCAAAATCACTCGGTGCAAGCATGCGCGCAAGCACCACGCTCGCAAGAAATCGAAGCCCGCGATCGGAGAGCCGCGCCGCGAATTGCCACGTAGCCGCGCGAGTCGTCTTCGCACGCAGGCTCATGCGGTCCACACGCTCTGGTTTCGGCCTCTGAAGAGTCCTGGTCTTGGTTTGGGGCTCGAACGCATCCTCATCGCGGGAGAGTCTAACCGCGGGGGAATTCGCCGTTACGCCGTTGGTTCACCGCTTTCATCACGACGCGCACGCAACTGCTCTTCGACCAGCCGCAACAGTCGATTGGTTTCGGCGCGCCCTGTCTCGATGTCGTTTGAAAGCCTCGAGACCAACTGTTCCAACTGTTCGATCCGCGCGGACGCAGGAGCCTGTTGTGGTCGCTCGCTTTCAAGCATCGGTAGAGGCGCGGCAGCGGACGCTCGATCGGGCGTACGAACAGGGAGCTCGACGGTGTCCATCTTCGCGGCGTCCATCCCCACGGATGGGAGGAGCGCATCGCTGGCCCTGTCATCTGCCTCCACTTCAAAGTCCGCGTTCGCCGCGCGGCGCGAGTGCCGCGGCGCGTAGTTCGCTCGCGAGAGCTTGAGCAGCCGTTCACGAATGATTTCCTCTCGTGTCCGTTCGCCCGCCGCTCGCGACGGTGCTGACGCCGACGAACTCGATCGCTTCACGCCATCCGCCTCGTCGCGCTTTCGACGCGGCGATCGCTGCACAAGCTCCGCGCGGTCTTCAGCAAGGTCGCCGACTGCCTTCTGTGCAAGCCAACCCGCCCAGCGCGCGAGCTCAAATCGATAGAGGCGCGGCGGGCGTCCTCGTTGTTCAACTTCGTGTGATTCACCCGCATCCACAAGGACCCCGCACTCCATGAGATCCGAGAGGCGCCGACGAAAATTGCTTGAACTCTCAACCTCTCGACCCGCCGCCACAGCAATCTGCGAGACCGCGAAACGCAGTTGATCGATCGTGAAGAGTTCGGGGAGCATCGAGGCAATCAGCGGGCGCTCGAGTGGACGCGACTCACGCTCGATCACCTCTGCAGAAAGCGCTCGCAAGCGCGTTGCGTCGCCGACGAGTTGATGCACCATCGGATCCGCCGCGAGCGCTTGTCGAAACGCGCGATTCGCCTCCACAACCAAACTCGGATCGCGAAGCTCTCTCGACAATCGCTCCAGTGCACCCGCGTTCGGCCTGGCATGCGCAAGGAGAGTTTCAAGTGCGTGCCGCGGAACAGATCCCGTCGCCCACAGCGGAATCACCACACGGTCAAGACTGAACATGCGCGGAATAAGCGCGCGAATGCTCGTGATACTCGTGCCCTCCGGAAGTTCAGCAAGCGTCGCACGGCGAATCACCCGCGCGAACTCTGGTTCGGAGTCGGGCACCGCGCGCTCGATCGCATCACGATCGCCTCCACGCTCTCCGCGCCCCGCAAGACCCGCATGCAGCATCAAGTCCTGCACGCGAATCCTCACACCGCCGACCGTGACGATGTCACCCTCTGGCGTCAGCAGAAAGATGACCAACGCCGCGTGAAGTTGAGAGGTGGGTATGCCCATCGAGTTGAAAGAATCGAATTGGCAGAAGCGAGCTGGCAAAGTGGCGTTGTGGAGCAGACGAGAGGCTAAACGCGGTGGGACAGGAGCAGCACGCCTCGTCGCACCGCCCACGGCGGCCGAGTATCGCGATTGCGACGTGCAACGCGGGCGAGTTCCGAAGCCTAGCCCCCTTTTTCTCAGATTCCACCCGAAACGCTTGACTTCTTCTCTTCGATGAATAAAGTGGCGTCTTCACGGCGGCGCTCAGGCGGTGAATCACTGCCCAAGCCAACCCCAAGGCTTTCAACGAGGTCCCAGGCGGAGTAGGACTGAACGCTCCGTTACTCGGCCCTCGCGCGAATCGCAGCATTGGGTGGACCCGTCGACGTAGATTGATTCAGATCGGTTTTGAGTGAGATGGTTTGGTCTGGAAGGTGATGCGAGGCACGTATGTGCCGCGCATGTGTCGCGCATGTCTCACGGACGTATCGCGTGAATCACCGCGCGAATCACATAGTAATCGAGTCAGATATCGCAATATTCGGCAAATTTCTCCCCGAACTGCGCGCGTCAGAGTACCGCTAAAACGGTCGTCAGGCGCAGTCGTTTGAGAAGCTCGAGTCGGTTGAAAGGACGTTTCCAAGCCAGTTGGCTTGGACGGCGGTCGCACGCACCCCCAGCATGAGCGCCGCCGAGGGTCATCACAAAACTCCGCCCCATGGCGGGAAAGGAATCAGGCATGACGACGGTCGCACATCGCTTCGCTGCAGATTTTCTCTCGTTTGATAAGAATAGGCCGAGCGCCGAGGCAACGGGCACCCGCGCCCAAGCCCAAGCTCACGCCCATACTCAAGCCGTCTCGCTCGCCGGCGGCTTGGACTTCGTGTTCGCCTACACCACCGCCTGCCCGCCCAGCGCGCATTCCGTTCGACTGTTCACGCAGCAGAAGAGCAACCCCTCCATCGACACGAGTGCGGTTGACCCCACGTTCGGAAAGTCAGGCCGCACAACGCCAGGCTCCGAGAACGGTCATTTGGTGATCGAAGAGATCTCGAGCAGCGGGTCGGTGCCGAAGCTCATCGCGCGAAATCCCACGTCCTTCGACTACCTCCTCCTCGCCGGACAGATTGTCCGCGGCGGCAAACAAAACCGCGGCATCAACGCCGACATCCTCATCGGGGCAAACTCGTCCATTGAGATTCCCGTGACGTGTGTCGAGCAAGGTCGGTGGAGTGATGCCAGCAGTCACGACTTCTCGAACGACTTTTCTCACGGCGGCTTCGAACCACCGAGCGTTCGGAGCGTGAAAATGCGGTCGGTGCACGCTCGGCGGCGCGTCGGTGATGCCGCAACCGCCGATCAATCCGCGGTGTGGGACGAAATCAGCGTGATGCAGAACGCAGTGCGCGCGGACAGCGCGAGCAATGACCTCCTCGAGTCCATTACCCATGCTCGCGTCGCGCGAGAGTCGTCGCACACTCAAGCGCCCGATCGCTCTCGCATCGAACGACTCGCCGAACTTGATCGAACGCTTGCGGTACTTGAGGAGCAACGCCGTGGGCTCCTTTGCGCTCTGCAAGACGTCTCTCCCGAGAATCCTGCACGCTTCGATGAGCTGCGCGCATCTCTGCTGGAGGTGGAGCAGCGTTCCAGCGCGCTTCGCAAAGAGCAATTGCAATCGCTGCGTCGGCCAACGATTCCTCCACACGTCGTGCGAGCCGAATCCATGCACCAAGCGGATATCGCGGCGAAGGGTGCATGCGGTCTTTTGCTCTTCTTCCACGGCAACTTCGTTTCCGGCGACATTTTCGCCAATCCCGATTGGTTCGCCTCTATCTACGGCGACTTGCGCGATGCGGCGCTCCTGTCGTGGGATGTCCTCCATCGTCAAGATGCGGCGCAATCGCGCAGAACCTCGAGGGGAGCGACGTTCCCTGTCGAACAAACAGCGCGGACGATTCTTCGGGATGCGCTCGCCGGCGATTGGGATGAACGCAAGAGTATTGGCTCTGGTAGGTCGCTCATCCTGAACCATCCGTTCATCGAGAGTTCGATGATCGTGGGCAACGAGGACACGCCGCTGCACATTCTGCTCGGCACGACGCACGACGCCGCGTCGCGTGGCCCGCGAACATCGCGTCGACTCCGCAGTTTCCTTCCGACTGAACTGATGGAAGGAGACGAAGGACATGTCGATTGAACGCCGCGTAGTTCCAGCGCATGCGTTCGAGAAGCTGTAGGCAGCGAAAGCGACGCAGCGTTGACGCAGAACAACTCGGGGGTCGAGATCGCTTCGAATGCGCTAGGAGCCTAACCATCGGACTCCTTTGGGGGATGTGCGGCGCATTCGGGCGCGCGTGGCTGGGGGGCAACACCCGGCCACGCGTCATTTTTGGTGCGGCCGTGCTGACTTGCCTTCCCTTGTTCGCCTGTCGGGCATCCACCCCAATCGGAGCGGAAGATCACCTCATCAAGCGAGCCGTCGAGAAAGCCTGCCGATGGTCGGCGCGCAGACCGGAGTCCTTATGCGCGCAAACGAATCGACGACGAACCAATCCTCAAAGCCCACCTCTGCTCATTCCGCGCCGACGAACGGCACTCTGGTCGCAAAGGAAAACAGTGCACAACCGACACGTCGTTGGTGGCATGGGCTCGGGCCAAGGACCTTCCTCGGCAGCGTCGCGGCGGTTGTTGCCTCGAGCCTCGCGATTGGCGTTGCCTCGACCACGCTTGCAGAGCGAGCACTCCTCGACGAACGACGCGCGTCTTTCGAAGCGACGCTTGCCGCCCGCGCAGCGAGCCTTGAGGAGTATCTCGCGACGATGCGCGCGCACGTGCAAACGATCGCCGCGGAGCCATCGACACTCACGGCGCTTCGTGCATTCGAGACGGGATTCAACAGTGCCGCAGCCGAAGCTGCTAGCGCTGGATTGCAGCCTGAGAGTGCGGCGGCGCGCATTTCTGAGCATCACGAGCGCGAACTCGCGACGCGATTCCGCGATGGCGGGCTTGCATGGAACGGCGCGAGCGCGCTGATTCCTGCCGATCCGAACGCACGCGTCTTGCAAGATCTCTACATCGCGCGCAACACGAACCCCGTGGGCTCGAAACATCTCCTCGATGCCGCAAACGTGGCGCTCGCCTACGACCGCGCGCACGCAGAGCACCATCCGCGCATTCGCGGAGTGCTTGAAGCTTTTGGGTACTACGACATCTTCCTCTTCGATCAGAATGGACGCCTCGTCTACTCGGTCTTCAAAGAAACCGACTTCGCGCAATCCGCATCGCAAGGCTTCATCGCGAACACCACACTCGCGAACCTCGCGCGAGCGACCATCGCATCGAAGCCCGAGGCAGCGCAGGCAAATGCGTGTGATTTCGCGGCCTATGCACCAAGTTACGGCGCGGCGGCCGGCTTCATTGCAGCACCACTCGTCGAGCGCGTCACCGGCGAGAACGGCAACGTCACGTCACGCATCGTCGGCGCGGTTGCGGTGCAAGTGCCGATTCAACGTCTCGACGCGATGTGTGGTATCGCCGCTGGACTTGGCGCGACCGGCGAAGTTGCCCTCGTTGGCGAAGATGGCGCATATCGCACGAATTTGCGCCTCGCGAAGACATCGACCGCCGGAACCGCCAGTGATTACGGCGAGATCACGACGAGCGCCACGCGCGGAGAAAGCGGATTTGTCGAGCGCGATGTCGCGGGTGTTCCATCCATCGTTGCGTTCGCACCCTTCGACTTTCTCGGCAAGAAGTGGGCGATTGTCGGCTCCATCGCGCGCGCGGAGGTCTTAGCGCCCGTCGTCACCTTGACGTGGTGGATCGCCGGTGTGGCGTTGACAGCCGTCGCGTTGGTTACCTGCGCAGCCGTTCCGTTGGCGCGCTCGATCGGTCGTCGCGCAGGCACGACCGTCCGCTCCATTGAAGCACTCGCCGCCGGCGATCTCTCGATGCGTATCGACGATCGCGGACGTGATGAGTTCGGCGCGATTGCGACGGCGGTAAACACGCTTGGTCACTCACTTTCAAACTCGATTTCAAGTGTTCGGCAAAGCGCCGACGAACTCGGAGGCGAAGCGTCGACGCTCGCAAGTGCCAGCGAATCACTCGCCTCGGTCGCAAGCGGCCAAGCCGCAAGCATTGAAGAGATGTCGGCGGCGGTGACCGAATTGCGCGAGCAAACCGCGCGTACAAGCGAGGAATCTTCAGCGGCACGCGAACGCACGGTTCGAGGTTCGAAAGATGCGGCGACGGCCAAATCTGCGGTCGACGGGCTTGAGCACTCGATGGGTGAGATCGATCACGCCGCGCGCGAAATCGGTCAAATAGTACGTGTCATCGATGAAATCGCGTTCCAAACCAATCTGCTCGCGTTGAACGCTGCTGTTGAAGCGGCGCGCGCGGGCGAAGCAGGTCGCGGCTTCGCGGTGGTTGCGCAGGAAGTTCGCGCGCTCGCCACGCGATCTGGCGAAGCCGCACGAAAGACGACCGAGCTCGTTTCGAGTGCAAGCGATCGCGTCGCACGCGGCGTCAACTACTCACACGA
>JBEIJG010000142.1:0-7376 GCA_040380385.1 Phycisphaeraceae bacterium
ACGCGGAGTCCATGGCGCGGTGGTACGACCGTCATGCGGTGCCCATGGACGAACGCGCGTGGTTGTCGGCGTTCAGTGAGGGTTCGCCCGGCATGGCGCAACTCGCGCACGCGCAGGGCTTGCGCGCGTGGAGTGAGGAGTTGATGCCGCGCTTCGATGGCCTTGATACAGGACGCTTTGATGCGGCTCTTGCCGATCGACTGGGCGAACTCGTTGGGGAGTGTGCCGAAAAGGTCGTGAAGGAAAATCCAAAGGCTTCGAAAGAGAGCGCGAATCGGCTTGGAACTCGCTGCGCGCTTCTCATCATCGCATCGCGTTTGCGCACACAGATGGCCGCCGCTGCGCAGCGTGGTGATGCCGCGCTGCTTGCGATTGCGGCGCATCGCGTGGGGCTTCTCGCGCGACTGGAGTCTGAGATTCGCGCGAACGTCAACATGAAGCATGCGTTTGCGAACCTCGTTGCGCAGTGGACTGCAGGAAGTGCCGCGTGAGCGCCAGTGGAGGCGCCGCGGGCCGCGAGATTGAGCGGGTGTGGACGCTCTCGGCGCGGCCGACGATTCCCGCGGGTGCTGAGGTGTGGGAGATCGAGCAGGGATATCTCGCACCGATGATGGCGAGCGAGGAGGCCCTCGCGAAGGTTGGATTTCCTGAGGGCCGTTTGCGACGCATCGTTGAGCCCACGGGCCGTGAGCGCTTCTTTCACACTGTGAAGTCGGGCTCGGGCGTCGTACGTGTCGAAACGGAACGCGAGATCACGCGCGAAGAGTTCGAAGCGGCGTGGCCACGGACGGAGGGGCGCAGGATTTCGAAGACACGCCATCGTGTCCGCGACGTGGGTTTTGGCCGCGCAGCAGGGGGTTTTGGCCACGAACTGGTGTGGGAGATCGACTTCTTTCACGAGCTTCCGCTTGCGATGGCAGAGGTTGAGTTGCCACAGGAACACGCCGCGTGTCCGTTTCCGGAGTGGTTGGCGCCGGTGATTGCGCGCGAAGTGAGCGAGGACGCGCGGTATCGAAACGCAGCGCTCGCGATGTACGGATTGCCGACGTGATTTGAGCGCTCGGGAGTTTCGAAAGCCTGTGGGTCCGCGTCATGCGCC
Source organism: Phycisphaeraceae bacterium (assembly GCA_040380385.1). GTDB lineage: Bacteria > Planctomycetota > Phycisphaerae > Phycisphaerales > SM1A02 > QWPT01. Next base: position 1,100 of record JBEIJG010000142.1, read on the forward strand.
TCAGGCCGCTCAAGCGGCCATCCGGTCTGGAATGCGAGCGTTCCTCTTTGGTTCCACCGATTCGGGGTTACTTTGAGCCATCTGTGCAACCGCAATGGCCGCGGCACGGACATCGCGTGTCTCCGCACGGGAACGAACATATGAAGATGACGAAGACCGAGAACATCAACCGGAACATCTTCCAAAAAACTGCATGGAACACGGCTCGCCCCTGCGCCGCGGTCGGGGCGCTGTTCATCATGTCCGCCGCTTCGGCGCAGCAATTCGTCGACCAAACCTCGACGCGCTTCCCCGTACAAGCGGAGTACACGAACCAGTGCACGTTCGTCGACATCGACGCCGACGGCGACAAAGACATCGTCTTCGCGAATGGGCAGGGCTACTCCTCGATCGGCACGCTGCTCAAGCCGCGCATCTACGTGAACAACGGCACGGGCACGTTCGCTGATGAAACCGACGCGCGCGCCGCAGGGATCACCGGTTGCTTTCGCGGTGTGGAGGCGGGCGACGTCGATCGCGACGGCGACTGGGATCTCATCCTCGCGCAGGACTACAACCGTCGGCCGCTTCTCCTCATCAACAATGGTGCCGGTGTGTTCGCCGATCAAACCACCACGCGACTGCCGAACATCTCGATGAGCTCTGCGCGCGCCCAGTTTGGCGATATCGACAACGACGGCGATCTCGACATTCTCATCTGCAACTCCGGCGCAACGCGATTCTCAACGACCGGTCGCCCGCGCATATTCAACAACAACGGTGCTGGCGTCTTCACCGACGCGCCGACGACGCAGTTCCCCTCGACTGTGCTTGCTGAGCAAATGGACTGTGTCTTCGGCGATGTCGACAACGACCTCGATCTTGACTTCCACGTTGGCACGCGCGCAACGGGCACAAATTCAAGCCAGCTTTGGATCAACAACGGTTCGGGTACGTTCGCGAAACTCTCGACGTTTGTCACGGATTTCACGTGCTACTCGTATGACTTTGGTGATATCGAAGGCGACGGCGATCTTGACCTCATCGGCGTCAACGCTGGTTCTTCGAACACGGAACTGCTCCTGCGAAACAACGGCGCCGGAACCTCGTGGACCAACGTTTCCACGCAGATTTCACCGAATCCGACCGTCGACGACAACGACTCTCGTTTCATCGATTACGACAACGATGGCGATCTCGACCTCATCGTTGCAGCGCTCGGTGGTGCTGATCGCGTCTATCGCAACAACGGCGCTGGCACGTTCGCGCAAGTGACCGGCATCGTGCCGACCGCAACCGACAGCTCGCTTGATCTCAAAGTCGGTGACCTTACAGGCGACGGCAAGCCTGACATCGTGACGGCGCAAGGCGAATCGGGTGCGTTCCAGAATCGCATCTACATCAACACGGGTCCTGCCGACACGATTGCGCCGAACATCAAGCTCGTTGAACAAGTGCCTTCGCGTACGGCCGGTCCGTACGTGGTGCGCACCGAAGTCTTTGACGGTACAACGAGTGATCGCGGCTACGACGACAAGGGCGTCTTCCTCTTGTACACCGTCAACGGCGGAAAGCCTGTGTCAGTGCCGATGCTCTGGTCGGGAAATAGCCTCTGGCGCGGCGTGATTCCTGCGCAAGCAGATTGCGCGACCGTCGAGTACTTCATTCGCGCGCTTGATGTCTCGAACAATGTTGGGACGAGTCCGACGAAGACCTTCGTCACGCCGGGTACGTGCGGCATTCCGGGCGACCTCAACGGCGACGGCGTCGTCAACGCGGCCGATCTCGCGGAGATGCTGAACGGTTGGGGAAGCGCGGGCCCGACGGATCTCAATGGCGACGGCACGACGGATGCGGCTGACATGGCCGTGTTGCTTGGCAACTTCGGCGGCTGAGTGATGCACGCAAGCGGATTCGCATGGCACTTCACGGGAATCCATGCGGCTATCCTGCGCCCCTCATGCACTCCTCGACACCGCACTCGGCATTTCAATCAGGAACGAATCCGCTCTCACTCGAAGGGAAGACCGCGGTTGTTTGCGGCGCGACGCAAGGCATCGGCCGTGCAACCGCACTCGAGTTTGCGCGCGCGGGCGCGCGGGTTGCGATCGTTGGTCGCAACGAAGATGGGCTTGCGAAAGTGCTCGGCGAATTGCGCGAGATCTCGGGTCTGGCACACGAGACGATTCTCGCCGACTTCTCTGATTTGGAATCGACCGAGCGCGTCGCGCACGAAGCGGTGACGCGACTCGGCGCGGTGCACATTCTCGTCAACAACACGGGTGGTCCAGCGGCCGGAACGGCGATCGAAGCGCGTCCGCGCGACTACGTTGCTGCGATGGCGATGCACCTTGGTTGTGCGCAGGCGTGGACGCAAGCGTGCGCGCCAACGATGCGCGCCGCGGGCTACGGGCGCATCATTAACATCACGAGTACGTCGGTGTTTACGCCGATCAAAGGACTTGGCGTTTCGAACACCGTGCGCGCCGCGATGGCGAACTGGACGAAAACGCTCGCGAGCGAACTCGGGCGATTCGGCATCACCGTGAACAACGTGATGCCGGGATTCACGAAGACTGCGCGTTTGGAAGCGCTTTTCAAAGGCAAAGCATCGCGCGGCGGTACGACGGTGGATGAAGTCGAACGCGATGCGATTGCGACGATTCCTGCAGGTCGACTTGGCGACGCGCGTGAACTCGCGATGGCAATTCTCTTTCTCGCGTCACCCGCGGCGAGTTACGTCAATGGCGTGAACTTGCCCGTCGATGGTGGGCGTCTCGCTGCGCAGTAATGCATGCACACACGTTGGAACGGAACGCGATGTACGACGTCGATCATTTCATCAACGGATCTTTTGAAGCATCGCTCTCGGGCGAGCGAATCACGCGGGAAAATCCTGCAACTGGAGCGTCGCTCCGAGCGATTGCACGCGGCGGAGCCGATGATGTCGCGCGTGCGGCCGAGGCTGCGCAGCGCGCGTTTGCCGTATGGGGTCGAACACCTGCGTCGGAGCGGTCGCGCATTTTGCTTGCGATTGCGGCTGGTATCGATGCGCGACTCGATGAACTCGCGCGGCTTGAATGCGAAGACACGGGAAAGCCGCTCGCACTGGCGCGTGCGCTCGACATTCCACGCGCAGCTGCGAACTTCCGTTACTTCGCCACCGCGATTCTGCACGACGCGAGCGAGAGCTTCGTGACTGAGCGACCAGCGCACGCGATCAATTTCGTCTTGCGAAAGCCGCTTGGTGTCGTTGGCTGTATTTCACCGTGGAATCTGCCGCTTTATCTCTTCACATGGAAAATTGCGCCTGCGCTCGCCGCCGGAAATTGCGTGATTGCAAAGCCGAGTGAACTCACGCCAACGACGGCGACGGTGCTTTGTGAAATTGCGCGCGCCGCGGGTTTGCCGCCGGGAGTTTTGAATGTGATTCATGGGCTTGGCGGTGAAGCTGGACAAGCGATTGTCGACTGCGCGCGCGTCCGAGCCGTGAGTTTCACGGGAGGCACCGTGACAGGTCGGCGTATCGCTGCGCGCTGTGGCGAACGCTTGATTCCAGCGTCGCTCGAACTCGGTGGCAAGAACGCAGCGATCGTTTGTGAAGATGCAGATCTTTCGGTTGCGCTTCCTGAAATCGTGCGCAGTTCGTTTCTGAACCAAGGTGAGATTTGTCTCTGTTCCTCGCGGATTCTCGTCCATCGATCGCGCATGAAGGAATTCACCGAGCGATTTGTCGATGCGGTGCGTGCGATGAAAGTCGGTGATCCGCTTGCGGCGGAGACCGATCTCGGCGCGCTCGTTTCGAAGGCGCATCGTGAGAAGGTGATTGCCGCGATTGAGCGCGGTATTGCGGATGGCGGTGTTGTGGCGTGTGGCGGCGGCGTTCCGCGTGGCCTTGCGCCGCGCGTTGCAAACGGCGCCTTTCTTGAGCCGACGGTTCTTCTCGGTGTGCCCGCGGAGAGTTCGTGCGTGCAAGAAGAGACGTTTGGTCCTGTGGTGACGGTCCACGGATTTGATCGACATCGCGATGCTGTCGCGATGGCAAACGGCACGCGATATGGTCTCGCGGCGAGCGTGTGGACGCGCGATCTTTCGCGCGCGCATCGCATGGCCGCAAAACTCGATGCGGGCACCGTGTGGGTGAACTGTTGGATGCTGCGTGATCTCCGCGTCCCGTTCGGTGGTGTGAAGGATTCGGGTATTGGCCGCGAAGGTGGTCACGAGGCGTTGCGATTCTTCAGCGACGTGTCGAACGTCTGCATTGCGACAGGAGAAGTGTTGTGACCAGTGAACACGCGCTTTCTATTCGTGCAGCGACCGAACACGATCTCGAGGCGATTCGCGCGATCTACAACGAGTCGATTCCGAAGCGCATCGCGACGGCGGATCTCGAGCCGCAGACGATCGAAGCGCGACGTGCGTGGTTTTTGCAGCGTGATCATGCGCGACGACCTGTTTTTGTCGCCGTTGATGATCACGGCGTCTGCGCGTGGGGCGCGTTCACAAACTTCAAAGACCGCGCGGCGTATGCGCCGACTGCGGAGATTTCGGTGTATGTCGCCGATCGCGCGGCAGGACGCGGTGTTGGTCGCGCGATGCTTGATGCGTTGTTGGAACGTGCACCGGCGTGCGGCATTGATCGCATTCTCGCGATTTGTTTCGCGCACAACGAGCCAAGTTTGCGGCTCTTTCGCTCGCGCGGTTTTATCGAGTGGGGAGCGTTCCCCGACGCGTGCATCATGGACGGCGTGCGGCGAAGTGTGGTGATTCTTGGCTGGGCGCGCGTTTGAGCGCTCGCAACCTGCTTCGCAACTTGCTCGCTCTGGCACCCCGCGCGGCGAGTGGATCGCCGCGGGCTGTCGTAACACCAATGGTCGCCGCTGCGGCGGCGACCTTTGGTGGAATCGCGCTCAAATGACCACTGCGATCGCCTTCACTTCAACGGCAATCGGCGTTGGCAGCGCGGTGATCGCAAGCGTCGTGCGCGTTGGATTCGGATTCCCCGGGCCCGCGAAATACTCGGCGTAAATGCGGTTGTAGATCGGAAAGTCATTCTTCATGTCGGTGAGAAACACCGTCACATCGACGAGATTTTCCCACGGCACACCCGCGTCTTCCATCACCGCTTTCACGTTGTCAAAGCAGGAGCGACACTGCGCTTCGATGTCTTTCGCAACGATGCGGCCGTCGGAACCGAGCGTGACACCAGGAATCTCTTTCGAACCACGCTTGCGCGGGCCAACACCCGAAAGAAACAGCAGGTTTCCCGCGCGCTTTGCGTGTGGATACGCGCCGACAGGTTCGGGTGCGCGAGATGAAATGACATCGTGCTGCGCGTCGCTCATGTGAGGGAGCGTAACACAGCGCGGACTGGACTTGCATCGAAGCCAACGAGCGGCAGCGGAAGCGCGATGAGTTCATATGTTCCGCTCGCGACATGCTCGAGCCGCAGGCCTTCGAGAATCGACACGTCGCGCGCGAGAAATCGCTTGTGCGCGGCAAGATCCTTCGATTCTTGTACATCGACGCTTGGCGTATCGACTCCAACGAGCGTGACTCCGCGATCGGCAAGCGCATCGACGAGTGCAGGATCAAGCCCCGCAAAATCGCTATTCCACGCGGTGAAATCAGGGAATGTCCCGGTGTAGATGAGAACGCGCGGATGATGAATCGCGCTGAGCGGTGTATCGAGATCGGCGGCCGCAACGCGGGTGCCACCAGGGCGGCGCTCAGCGCGCGCGCGCACGACGTGACACGGGCCGATGTAGCGTTCGAGCGGCATCGTGTCGATACAGCCTGCGCCTCTGCCGTAGTGATTCGCGCCATCGGCGTGCGCGCCGAGATGGACGGTCGTACGCAAGGTCGAGAGCGTGACCGTTGCACCTTGCTCGATTTCGCACAGGACTTCGCGCGAAACTGGTGTATCGCCTGGCCAGACCGCGATGTTGGGCGCGATCGGCGGTGTGATATCAAGAAGTGCGCGTGGCGTGTCTGTCATGTCCGCTCCTCATTTCCGCTCCTCAGGTGCGCGGCGAAGTTCTTCTTCGATTGGATCACGTCGCTGCGTTGCGAATGCCACGGGAAGCAGTGCAAGTATGGCGACGATGAGCGCGATACCGAGCGTCCACGCGATGCCGTAGTGGATCTGTGGTCCGCCGCCACCCGGGCCAATCAGCCATTTGAATTGGTCGAAGAACGCTTGCGTCGCAGCATCGGGTGGCGCGCGCAAATTCCAAACGTGCGAGCCTTTCGCTTGTGCGCCGCGCGCGAGCCAACCAATCGCAAGCCCGCCCTGCGC
>JBEIJG010000143.1:0-7315 GCA_040380385.1 Phycisphaeraceae bacterium
CGAACTTGCGAGGAGCGAAACTTATGCCGCCATCGAGTTCGATGTCGGCGATGATTTCTGGAAAGTAACCCGAGTTTCAATGACCCACAAGGGGAAGAACCCATTTTTCCGGAACTCTCTTCATTCGACGGACTTCGCCCCTCGTGCGGTTGTCTTGGGTCGGGTTAGGTCAACTTGGCGGGAGCATTGGCGGCGTCGCCTTATCGATGGCCGCATGATTCGACCGCCTCTGAAACAAGCGTCGCGTCGGACGGCATCGCATCGCGGGGGACACGCCGCGATGCATTCAGCGCGTCAAACTCGACGAAACACCCTCCCGCACGGGCGTTTTCTCGGACGATTCCCTCGAAACTCTCGCCACCGCTCGAAGGAGCGTTACCCAACGCTCGGTCAACGTCGATCGCGCGAACGCCGTCTCGACCCGCAGACGACCCGCGGTGCCCATCGCGCGACGGATCTCGGGATCCATCATGGCTTCCATCGCCTTCGCGAGTGCGGCCGGATCGCGTTCGGGCACGATCAGTCCTGTCGAGCCATGCGCCACGATCTCCGGGATCCCGCTGTGTTCGCAACCGATCACGGGGAGCGCGGACGCCATCGCCTCAAGCACCACGACAGGCATGCCCTCGATGTCGCCATCCGCAGCGGTCACGCTTGGAGCCAAAAGGAGATCGGAGGTCCGCATCACTTCGGCGATCTCACCGTTTGACTTCCAGCCGAGGAAGACAACGCGCGATGCGACGCCGAGTTCGTGTGCGAGTCGTTCCAACGATGTGCGCAAAGGGCCGTCGCCTGCGATTCGAAGTTCAAGCGGTGCGTCGTGAGGCATGAGCGCAAGCGCTCGAATCGCGTACTCAAAGCCCTTCTTCTCAACGAGTCGGCCGACCGCCAACGCGACCATGTGCGCGTTTGGTGTCGGATGGCACGCGTCACTTGGTCGAAACGCACCGGGATCGATCCCGAGGTGCTGGGTGATGACGCGATTTGGTGGAGCGCCGAGGTCGACAAGTCGTGCCGCCAGATAGTTTGAGTTCGGCAGCAACAACGCCGCCTCCGCGAAGAGCTGGCGATAGACGTCGTGGCCGCGCCGTCGGGGCTCCCGGACCACGTCGTAGCCGTACATCGCGACGACGAGCGGTGCTCGCACAAGTCCTGCTCGGCGCATGGCGAGCGCGATACGTCCAGTTGGCCCGAACTCCGCGTGCATCACATCAAAGCGGCGTGCGCAGTCATTCTGAAGTGCATGCGCGATCGCAAGCATCGCGGCCGCAGGGAGATCGGCCGTTCGAAATGTGTTCAACGACGCGAGTGCTGCGCGAGGCGATCGGAGCGCCAAGCGAATCCATCGGCTCGGCGCATGCGCGAGTCGTGCAGTGAGTGCTGCGTCGAGCGCGGCACGTCGTACGCGCTGCGGGATTCCCGCGACGTACTCCTCGTCGCTCCATGCGCAGTTTCCCTTGCGAAGTGCGAGGATCGTGACATCGTGACCCGCGCGTACAAGGTCGAGCGCGTGTGCGCGAACAAACGTCTCACTCGCGAGCGGGAACTGACCAACCACAAAAAGTATCGAGAGCGGTGGAGTCGGTGAGCCTTCGGCTTCGAACGTCCGTCCCGAAGAAACGGCTTCCGAGTTCTTTGGTGCGGACGGACGAATCGCGGCGATGGTCCGTCGTGCCGCCATCAGTCGCGCGAATCCACCGGGGAGTATGGCAATGGCTGCAAAGCCCACCGCGAGAAACACCGCGCCTTGCGAGACCAACATGACGGGCGCTGGCAGCGCGTGGATGGAGAACTTGTACTCAACTGCAAAGCTTGCGATGCCTGCGAGCAGTGCCGCAGTTGCCGGTCGCCATGCACTCTCAAAGAGATCGCTCGGTCGAAGGAACGTGCCACGGAAGCAGTATGCAACGGCGAATGGTCGCAGCGCGACACGCACGATACTGACCGCAATCGCAACGCCGAGGGCGCCCCACGGAAGTCCGAACGCAATTGCGGTCGTTGTGATGGCGGTGCCGAAGATCGACCAACGAAGTTGCCTTCCAGAGCGGCCGAGCGATTGATATGCCCATGCGGTGCCAATGTTGAGTGACACCATGAGGCCGGTTGGCGCCAGCGCGCGAAGGAGTGGGGCGGCCTCAAGCCATGTCGGGCCGAGGACGGTTTCAATGATGGCAGGTGCCGCAGCCGCCGAGAAAACGGCGATTGGAAACGCAACCGACGCGACCACTTCGGCGCCGCTTCGATAGAGCTTGCGAAATCCATCTGGATCATGCTGCAGGCGACTCAACGCTGGAATCACAGCATTCGAGATCGGTTGGTTGAACTGGGTCGCCGGAAGTGACATCAGTTGAAAGGCGCGGTCGTAGAGGCCGAGCGCCAGTGGTCCGACGAAGCGGCCGATCAAAATGTTGTCGATGTTGCGCGAAAACCGCGTGAGCAGCTGCGTGAGGGTGACGTGCGTGCCAAATCGAACGAGTGGCGCGAGTCCATCCGCGCGGGCTGGACGCTGCGGGCGCCAATGACATCCATGCCACGCGCCAATCCACGCACCGATGCAAAGAGTCGCGGCCTGCACGAGGCTCTGCGTCACAAGCGCCCAAGCCCCGAGTCCTGCATACGCGGCCACAATGCCAGCAGTCGCGCCAGCCGCGAGTGACAGCCCTTGGGCGAGCGCGAGCGCGCGGAAGCGGAAGTGTCGACGCAGTACAGCGCGAGGCTGTGCTCCGAGTGCCGCGAAGAGAAAGACAGGCGACAACGCGAGGGCGATCGGTGCGAGCTCGGCGCGCTCATAGAAGGAAGCGATGAGCGGTGCAGCGAGTGCGAATGCGATCGACAGCACGAGTCCGACAGCGGTATTCAGCCAAAAAAGCGCAGAGATCTGCGTGTCATTCACCTGTGCGCGCTGCACCGTCGCGTCGCCGAGTCCGATTTCTTCAAAGGCTCGTCCAAGTGCGATCGCGGCGAGCGCCATCGCAACAAGCCCGTATTCATCCGGAGTGATGTGACGCGCGAGAATCGCCGCGGCGCCGATCGCAACCACCGCGCCAAATCCTCGCGCGGCGAGCATTGCAATCGCACCTCGCGTGGCGTGGCGCTCCATTTCGGCATGCGTGCGTGCGCTCTCGCTCTTCATCGAAGCGCCTCGTGAGCGACGCCCGACGCGCGGTGCGGCGTGCGCGGCTTGGGAAGTGCGCGTGCCAGATCGTCGACGCTGGTGCGACGGATCGTTGCTCGGCCGAGCAGCAGTTCCATGCGTCGGAAGACGTAGCCGGCGGAGCGAATTTCGTAGTACACGAAGAGCGCGGGAGCGGCACGAAGCAGTGCTAGGAAGGACTTTCCTTTGTTCCGAAACTCGTTGTAGGAGATGGCAAACACAGCAAGCAGTGCAAAGAAGAGTCCGAAGACGAGCAACACGAATGCGGGTGTCGCGACGTGAAACATCGCGAAAATCGCGCTGCACGCGAGCGATGCATGTGCCGCGATGATTGGTCCGAGGTCTTTGCGCGGACCGAGTCGATACTTCCAAACGAGTTCGGCAGCGGATCGCCCACTAAACCACGCTTGGCGAAAGAGTGCCCGACGCGTGTACGGATGATGATGTATTGCGCGAGCGAAGGGTTCGGCGACGATGCGCCATCCCGCGGCACGAAGCGCGAGATTCAAGCCTTCTTCATCGCTTCGCCCGCTGACGGTGAGATCTGGTCGTCCGGTCGCGGGATCGATTCGGGCAGGCCGCGTTTCATCGAGTTCGTGCGCGAGGAGTAGTTCCCGGCGGACGCAGAGATTCCCGATGACGAGTCTGGAAACATCGCCGCGGCGGGGGAGTCGATGAGTTCCATGAAAGGCGAGTTCCCACACGTTCGTCGCTGGAGTGTCTTCGACGAGGCCACTCACAGCGCCGATGGTGGGGTCGACAAACGGCGCGATGAGCGCACGCAGCCACGACGAATCTGCAACACAGTCCGAATCGAGAAACGCGACAAGTTCTCCGCGCGCGAGACGCACGCCACGATTGCGGCTTCTGTTTGCGCCGAGGTTTTTCTCGTTTCGCAGCAACGTCGCTGCAAACGGCGCATCGGCAAGCAGCGCTTCTACGCGCTCGGCTGTTCCGTCGGGCGATCCATCGTCGACGACGACGAGTTCCGCCGCGAAGGGTGATTCAACGGCGAGATCTTGCGCGAAAATCGAGCGGAGACATGCGAGCGTTTGCTCGCGTCTCCCGTATGCCGCAATGACGATACTGACGCGCGGCCGAGGAGCAATGGAATCGTCAAGTGCCATCGCTTCAACGTTCGCTTGTATTGCGCTCTTCGGTGCGATCATCGTTGCGCACCGCTTCGCGAATCGCGATTTCTCGAACGAGCAGCGTGAGTTCGCGGCGCACACGTCGCAACTTGAGATAGATCGCAATGAAGCCGTAGATCACGGCGAGAATGAGCACGTAAAGAAGAAGATCTGTGCCCCGGTTGATGCCGAGTCGATGTGCGAGGGCGGTCGTGAGATCAGGCTTCACCGAGAACACGATGCCGCCCGCGAGTATCGCGAGGATGAACGCTGCGGCGACTCGCCCGATCGCACGTCGCCAAGCGAGCGTGAATACGGCAACCGAGCCGAGTGAGAGGGCGGCAAGAAGAAAGATCTGGAAGACGGTCATCCGAGCACCTTGCCAACAAGGTAGTGGAAGATGATGCGGAATCCGCCAGTCCAACTCTGTCCTTTTGCCTTCGAATAGTCGGTGTAGCGGATCGTGACGGGTACTTGTTCCACGCGAAGGCCGCTTCGCGCGATGAGATCCACAATCTCACTCGCATGGGCCATGCGATCGGCCGTCAATTCGATCCTTTCAGCCGCAGCGCGCGAGAGGACGCGGAGGCCGTTGTGAACGTCATTGAGATCGATGCCACTCGAGAATCGGTGAAAGAAAACCGCTGCTCGAAGAAGAAGTTTCCGTCCTCCGGGAATCTCCGCGGTATCGCCGGAAAAACGATCTCCGAGCGCGATGTCACAGCGGTCGGTCGCAACAAGTTCCACCATGCGCGCGAGATCTTCGATGCGGTGTTGCCCGTCCGCGTCGAAGTGCGCGATGCGTGCGGCGCCGTGCCGAAGGGCGTACGCGGTACCAGTCTGGAGCGCCGCGCCTTGCCCGCGATTGACGAGATGGCGCAGGGCATGTGGCGACTCGGCTCGCAGCACTTCCCACGTGTTGTCCGCGCTTCCATCGTCCACACAAACGACGTTCGGAAAAGTGTTGCGCAGTGCGCGGATGACGGGGCCAACCGCGCGACTTTCGTTGTACACCGGGATCACGACCCAAGTGTCCGGGTCCATGTGGTGATGGCGTTTGTTCGCGAGACTGGACTCCACGAGATCCGCGCGCTGTTCGTCGGCGTTCTCGCCGTTTTTGAACATGTGCTGCGCAGAGTGCATGGCTCCACACTACCATGCCTTTCTGGAAATGCGACCCTTGAACGACGAGTCGAACGCTGCTGATGGCGCGGAGTCCGTACAGACTGCGCAGGCCGCACAGCCTGCGCGATCCAACTCTTCGAACGGTGCACATTGGGGCTCGCATGGCGGGTCACAACAGCTTCCGCTGCTTCCGACAGTTGCTTGTCTATTTCTGGTGATTCTCTTCGCGTGGTGGGGTGCACTCTCTGTTGGCTTTGTGTTCGATGATTTGCCGCGGATCTCCCGCGCGGAACAATCGATCGCGCAACTCTGGCCGCCGAGCGCGTGGTTCTTCGGTTCGCAGCGGCCGCTCGTACAGCTTTCACTCGCGATCAACTACGCGCTCGGCGGGCTGAACCCTTGGGGCTATCACCTCTTCAACATCGGGGTGCATGCATGCAACGCGGTGCTTCTCTTCGCAGTCGTGCGCGCAAGTTTGGCGAGGCTTCGTGCGCGTGGCGTCATCGGGTTACCCGCGAAGGACTCGGGCGCGCCGCGAGCGAGCCTGTCCGACGCATCGATCTCGTTGTTGATCGCTGTAGTGTGGGCGCTTCATCCGCTGACGGGATCGGCCGTGACCTACGTCATCCAGCGCGCGGAGTCGATGGCGACCTTCGGAATACTCGCGGCAAGTCTGGCGATTTTGAGCGCAAGGGCCGACCGACGTGTCGTGTGGATGGCGGTTTTTGCCGTCATTTTCGCATTGTTGTCGAAGCCGACCGCGATCGCGGCGCCCTTTGTCGTACTTGCGGTTGACTCGTGGGTTCGTCAGGGGTCGCTGCGCGCGGCTTGGCGAGCGCATGGAGCAACGCACGTGATGACGTTCGCGTGCCTCGGTGTACTCGTCTTCCTCGGTGTTGTCTCCGGTGCGTTCACCAGCGACGGCCGGCTCGCGGGATACGGCCCTGGTGTCGCGGGAAGCGATTCGCTGCAGTACGCATCGCAATCGGTTCGAGCGCTTGGTCTCTATGCCCAGCACGTGGTGTGGCCATCCGAACTGGCGATCGACCGTGGCAGCGATACGCTCGAAGGTGTACTGCGGTGGTCGATCGGTTGGACGGTTCTCGCCGGGTTGATACTGGCGATTCTCGCGGGACTTCTGCGGCGAGCATGGTGGACCGTATTGCCGGTGGTTTTTGTGGTGCTGCTCGCGCCCACAACAAGTTTCGTGCCTCTTGCGGATGTTGCGGTGGATCACCGCATGTATCTGCCGCTTGCGCTCGTCGTTGCGGCCGTTGTTGGGATTTTGGTTCCGTCGATGTCGCGCGTGATTCAAAGTTCGTCGCGGCTTCCACGGATCGCGCTCTTGCTTGCGTGTGGAATCGTGCTCTCGCTCGAAGTGCTGGGAGTCGCGGCGCGCAATCGCACGTTCGCCGACCCGATCGAACTTTGGAGCGAGGTTGTCTCGCAAAGTCCAACGCACGCACGCGGATTCATCAATCGCGCGGGCGCGCTTCTCGAGGCGGGTCGCGACGAGGAAGCGGCGGAGGATCTCGCGCGCGCTCAAACATTGATGCCTGGTAATCCGACGCTGCTTGTCAATCTCGCGATTCTCGATGTTCGCAGCGGTCAGGCAGAACGTGCGATCGAACGCCTCGATATTGCGACGAAAGGACTGCGAGCCGATCCTGTGGTTCTTGGCGCGAGAGGTGACGCGCTTCGGATGCTCGGCCGCTTTGGCGAGGCGGGGAGGAACTACATGCTCGCGGCCGAGCGCGCGCCGAGTGAACCGATGTATCCGCTGCTTGCTGGGAACGCGTTCAGCGAAGACGGCGAGTTTGCGCGGGCAGTGGAGGTCTACACCATCGCGGTTTCGCGAGCAGAAGCATGCGGCGATGTGGCATTACGCGCGAGCGCGTGCTTCAAC
>JBEIJG010000144.1:0-7310 GCA_040380385.1 Phycisphaeraceae bacterium
CGCGCGTGCGTACGCAGTGCGGAAGTCGTTCTCGCTGAGGAGTCGACGGCCTTCATCGTCGAGGTTCAGAACCTCGAGAATACCTGTCTGACCGAAGTAACCCGTGCCTTGGCAGACAGGGCAATCTTCGACCCGATTCTTCACCTGCACCTTGCCGCTCGGGCGGAACAACTCAACCTGCTTGCCCGCGGGGATGCCGAGTTTCTTCGCTTGCTCAGGTGCTGGCGTGAACGGAGACTTGCAATTCGGGCAAAGCGTTCGCATGAGCCGCTGATGAATCACGCCGCTCAAGCAGGAGGTCGCAAGCTTCGGATCACCGACAGCCTGCATCCACGTTGCGATGGCGGTGGCCATGCTGTCCGCGGGCACGAGCACGTAGATGAGCGGCGCATTCATTCCCATGAGCGACGCAGCCCTCGCGGCGCCTGGCTCTGAGATGTCTCCGACGAGCACGATGTCGGGATCGCGGCGGACCATCTTCGTGAGCATCGCGCCGAAATCCTCGACGCCCGGCTCAGGAGCGAAGGCCTTGTGGTCGACGCCTTCGACGCGATACACGAGTTCCTTCTCGAGCGTCTTGATGTTTGCGGTGTACGCGTCGTGGCGCGCGATGAGCGAGAAACCAAGCGTCGAGAGCCCTTGACCAACTGGGGCGCTCACCAAGATGACGCCCTTGCGTTGCTTCGGATCTTCGAAGACGCGCAGCGCATCGAGCTGGCTTGGCGCGAGGCCGACCGTCTCGATCGACTTGCCGAGTCGCGATTCGCGATCGAAATCCACGCGAATCGTTTGCCCGCTGGAGGAACCGATCGAAGTGACATGGATGCGCGCTTTGCCCGTGGAACCGTCGATGGTGCAGGCACCCGACTGTCGGCGGCGGCGATCGGCGATGTCAAGACCCGCGAGTCGCTTGAGCATGTCCACCGCGGCATTCCCGAGTTCGGGCGCGAGTGGATCACGCTTGGTTCGTACGCCGTCGACGAGCATCGAGACCGCGACACCTTGCTGCGCCGTTGCGATATCCACACGCGATGCGCGTGCCGCGATTGGACCAACAAGAATCTGCTCGAGCGCGAGGTACGTCGCGAGCGCTGCGTCTTCCTTCTGCGGGACAGGTTCCTTCGTGCCATCGGCGCGCGTGAAGAGCACGGATGCAGCTTTCTCGGCGCTCGAAGCCTTGCGTGCAGCCATGGCCTTCGTCAGCGCATCGAAACCCAACTTGTACTGTCGGCCCGCGGGAACGCGTGGATTTCGGTACTGCATGTACGCGTACATGGTGCCGAGGAAGATGCCGATGGCGAGGATCCAGCCGATCCAAAAGATCGGGATGAAGATGATCGCAGCAAGCGCAACAAGGCCGGCACCGAAGTAGCCCCAGTTCCACGCGGCAACTGGAAGGTTGTAGGTGCGAGCGTCCATCTCGAATCGCGCCACGAAGCGGAAGAATCCGACAAACACGGCGAGGGTGAGGATCGGCTTCGCGATGCTCAAAAGAATGGCGCCCTGTGCGATCAGAAGAATGGCGCCCTGTGCGATCAGACTCGGAGTGGCGGGGAAGATCGTTTCGTGCATGTCGGTCGTCCGTGCGCGCGTGGCGCTGGTGGTTCACATTTGCTTCGCAGTCGTTCTTTCTGCTTCACGTCAGCGTCGACTCGGCTTTAAGACGAAGAGTGAAGTCGTCGCCATCGCTGTTCTTCGCGATTTCATCGAGCCCAAGATCCGCCGCGGCGTTTGATCCGCAACCGGTTCTTGCGGGCCCGATGAGTAACTCATCCGATGCCCTTGAGTCATCCGATGCCCTTGAGTGATCCGATGCCCTTGAGTGATCCGATGCCCTTGAGTCATCCGATGCCCTTGAGTGATCCGATGCCCTTGAGTCATCCGATGCCCTTGAGTCATCCGATGCCCTTGAGGCGCATCTTGAGTTCTTCTGGCTTTGGCGTTGCCTCGAGCGCGATGCGCTGGTGGATGTAGTTCTCTTCGACGAGTCGCACGAGCGACGTCGTGAAGTCCACCATGCCTTCGTCGTGGCTTTGCTTGATGAGATCGAGAATTTCACCTTCACGACCTTCGAGGATGTACTTCTGAACGCCTGGTGTATTCAGGAGAATCTCGAGCGCCGGAATACGCGCAATGTGCGCGTGCAGCGTTGGACGAAGCTTCTGGTAGATGATCGCGCGGAGGTTGTACGCAAGCAGCTTGCGGATCTGATCGCGCTCGTTCTCGGGGAAGAGGTCGTAGATACGACCGAAGGTCTGCCATGCAGAGCTTGCGTGGATCGTTCCGAACACCAAGTGGCCGGTTTCTGCGGCGCGAATAGCGGCTTCGAAGGTTTCGTAGTCGCGCATTTCACCGACGAGCACGACGTCAGGATTTTCACGCACGAGCGCACGAAGCGCATCGTTGAAGTTCGTCGCGTCGATACCAATTTCGCGCTGATTGATCGTCGCCTTCGCGTCGTTGAAGATGTACTCGATCGGGTCTTCGATCGTGATGATGTGCACCTTCTTGCGCTGGTTCACGTAGTCGAGCATCGACGCGATCGAGGTCGACTTGCCGGAGCCGGTGACGCCGGAGAAGAGAATCAGGCCCTGCGCAGCCATCGAGACGTCGCCGAGAATCGGCGGCAGATAAAGCTCTTCGAACCGCTTGATTTGGCTCGTAATCAAACGCGCTGCGAGCGACGGATTACCACGCGCCATGAACAGATTGACGCGGAAGCGACGCTGCGTGCTTCCATCGGTGTCGCCTTCCTTCTTGTAGTCGTACGCGAAGTCGATCGAGCCGTGGCGGGCGAAGTAATCGAGCTGATTCGGATCGAGAATGTCCTTCGCAAGCTGCATCATGAGATCCGGCGTGCAAAGGTCGGTCTCAAGATCCTTCAGAACGCCGCGGTGGCGGACGCGAGGGCGCAGTCCGCTCTTGACGATCAAGTCCGAGCCTTCGACGCGGATGATGGCCTCAAGCCACGAGATCCACGCGCGTTTACCTTCACCTGGAGTCGTTCCGCGGTGGTTGATCGAAAGGGGGACGAGCAGTTCGTTTCGGACGGCACCCATGCTTGGAACTTTCTTGCGTGGAACTTTCTCTTGCTGGTCGCCTGCGTTCGCAGGAGGTTTACGAATCCTCTTGTGCCGTGGCTTTGAGGGCACGGCACACCCTCCGCGGAACCCGCGGGGAGTCGCGTAACGTACTCCAAACCGTTCGCTTGCGGAAACTCGGGAGGTTCTCGGGCGGGGGATTGACGGCTCGGCCGCTCGGCGGCAATATCCCCCGATGGAAGCCAAGATCGTTCTCGACGGCATCACGTTCGACGATGTCCTTCTGATTCCCGCCTACAGCGACCTCACGCCGGATCTCGTCGATACCACGACGCGACTCACCGCGAGTGTCTCGCTCCGAATCCCGCTCGTCAGTGCGCCGATGGACACAGTGACCGAGAGCGCGCTTGCGATTGCGCTCGCGCAAGAAGGCGGCATCGGCTTCATCCACAAAAATCTGACGCCTGAAGTGCAAGCGCGCGAAGTTGCGAAGGTCAAGCGCAGCGAACACGGCGTGGTTGTCGATCCGGTGACGTTGAGTCCCGAAGACACCGTCGGTCGCGCGGCGAAGTTGATGGCGGAGCACGGCGTGTCGGGCTTCCCTGTCACGTCGGATGGAACGAGCCGTGGCGAAGTCGTCGGCATTCTCACACGCCGTGATATGAAGTTCCTCAACGGACGAAGCGAGGCAAAAGTCGGCGAGGTCATGACGAAATCAAACCTCGTCACCGCGCCGAGTGAAACGAAGCCCGCCGACGCGGAGCGGATGATGAGCCAAGCCCGTGTGGAGAAACTGCTCCTCGTCGACGGACAACGTCGCCTCAAGGGTCTCATCACGATGCGCGATCTTGAGAATGTTCGAACGCATCCCAATGCCTGCCGCGACGCGCGCGGACGATTGCGCGTTGGGGCGGCGGTGGGTGTACGTCAGTTTGAACGCGCAGAAAAACTCGTCGAAGCCGAAGTCGACGTGATTGTGGTCGACACGGCACACGGTCACTCGAAGAACGTGCTCGACACGATTTCGGAAATCAAGAAGCGCTTCAAGATTGAAGTCGTAGGTGGCAACGTCGGTACCGCAGATGGGGCGAAGGCACTCATCGATGCCGGCGCAGACGCGGTCAAGGTTGGCATCGGACCCGGTTCGATTTGTACGACGCGCGTTGTGACGGGTGTTGGTGTTCCACAGATCACTGCCGTCATGGAAGCCGTGCGCGCCGCGGAAAAGCAGGGGATTCCAGTGATTGCAGACGGCGGTGTCCGCCAGTCAGGTGATATCGCGAAGGCACTCGCCGCAGGTGCTTCTGCGGTGATGCTCGGCTCGTTGCTCGCAGGTCTCGATGAAAGTCCCGGTGAAGTGGTGCTCCATCGAGGTCGACGCTTCAAGAGCTATCGCGGCATGGGCAGTGAGGGTGCGATGGCCGCGGGTTCTGGCGATCGATACGGACAAGCGTCGATCAAGGACACGCGCAAGTTTGTCCCTGAAGGTGTTGAAGGTATGGTGCCCTATCGCGGTGCGCTGCCCGATTTCATCTACCAGATGGTTGGTGGCGTGCGCAGCTCCATGGGCTATTGCGGATGTCGGACACTCGACGATTTCCGCAAGAACGCGCGATTTACGCGCGTCTCAGGCGCGACGGTCATTGAGAATCACCCGCACGACATTCTTATCACGAAGGAAGCGCCGAATTACACCGCAACTGTGCGCGCGGAGTAATCGGCACGACCGAAAGTATCGAAGTCCAATGCGCACGTCTCTATTGGTGCGGCGTGCTTGCGTTCTCACACGCGTTTGTTCACGCGTGTTTCTTCGCGTGCGTTTCTTCACGCGAGGATTGGCTCGATCACGTGTCCATGGACGTCCGTGAGTCGTCGATCTGCACCGTTGTGTCTCCACGTCAACTTCGTGTGGTCGATGCCGAGCAGGTGCAGCATCGTCGCGTGTATGTCATACACCGTGGTCGGGTTCTTTCGGTCGAGCGGTTTGTAGCCCCACTGGTCGCTTTCGCCATGAGTCACGCCGCCCTTGACGCCTGCGCCGCACATCCAGTTGGTGTAGACGAACGGATTGTGATCGCGCCCCTTGCCGCCTTGTGAACTTGGCATACGGCCAAACTCCGTGGTCCAAATGACCAGCGTGTCTTCGAGCATGCCGCGCTGTTTCAAGTCTGCAATCAAAGCCGCAGCTCCGCGCGCCATACCGCGCGACAGCGGTCCGTGATCGCGGCGAATGTCTTCGTGTGAATCCCAATTACGTCGTGGATGCGAGTTGTCGTTCCCGCTCCAAACCTGCACGAAACGCACTCCGCGTTCGAGGAGGCGTCGCGCGGTGAGGCATTTCTCCGCGAAAACGTACGACTCCTCCGCGTCGTTGATGTCCCTGTTGATGTCCTTGTCCCACGTCGATGGATTTCGATCGAGGCCATAGAGCCGAAGCACATGCTCTGGCTCCGCCTTGAGATCAACGGCTTCGGGTGCCGAGAGTTGCATGCGCGCTGCGAGTTCGTAACTCTTGATACGCGCGTCGAGGCGCGCATCATCGGGGCGTGCTCCGGCGTGCATGCCATTCAGACGCGAGAGCAGATCGTGGGTATCGCGTTCGCTCGCATCGCGCACAAATCGCCCGATTTCGTGCGGATAAAGATCTGCCATCGGACTCGGCTTTCCTGGATAGATCACCGTTCCGCTGTGTTCGTTTGGAAGAAACGCGCTGTCCCAATTCTTGACGCCGTTCGAAGGCATGCCGCGGTGATCGGGCATGACGACAAACGTCGGGAGATTCTCATTCATCGAACCGAGCCCGTAACTCACCCAACAGCCAGCCCCAGGAAATCCGGGCAGTTGAAAGCCCGTTGACGCGAGCATCGTTGCGGTCGAGTGCACGCCGGATCGACTCGTCACGTTGTGGATGAACGCGATGTCATCGACGTGCGCGCCGAGTTCAGCAACCGTTTCTCCGAGCAATTTGCCACACTCGCCGTATGGGTTGAAGTTCCATACTGGTCGTAGCCACGGACCGAGTCCATCTTGAAAGGCCTCCACGCTCTCGCCGAAATCGCTCGGCTTTCCGTCGTACTTGATGAGATCTGGTTTGAAGTCAAAGAGATCAATGTGGCTCGCCGCTCCGGCCATGAAGAGTTGCACGACACGCTTCGCACGCGGGGCGATGGAGGCTGCGGGCGCAGTTGAAATTGGCGCGTTGTCTTGCGCGAATCCAAACGCATCACGGCCCAGCATCGACGCAAGTGCAATGCCGCCAAGACCGCCGCCGGATTGCCAGAGAAACTCGCGGCGCGAGAGTGGGCGCTGCGCGGTGTATCGATGAAACGGTGAGTTGTTGTGCATCGGATATGACCCGTTTCAGTCGATGAACGAGAACTCGTTGAGGTTGAGGATCACGCGGCAGGTGTTCTCAAGCCCGTGTTGTTGCGTGAATTCGGTAAGCGCAATGAGCTCGTCTTCGCGCACTGTTCGTCCGAAGGCGAGTTGAATCGCGCGCGTGATTTGCGGTGCGATGTCGTCACCAGCATCGCGTCGGACGCGCGCTGCGAATCGCGCAGCCTGCGCAAGCATGAAGCCATTGTTGAGATACGCCAACGCCTGATTCGGACTCACGCTTTGATTGCGTTTGTCGACGCGCATCGAAGGATCTGCACAGTCGAGCGTCGTCAGAAACGGCTGCATTTGCGAGCGAACGATGAATCGATACACCGAACGGCGGAACGTCGATCGATTTTCGGGATCGGCAAGGTCGTAGCGGTAGTGGGGTGAGTGTTCTGGGTTGACGATGACGAAGTCGCGATACCCGGGCCCGCCCATCGAAAGATCGAGTTCGCCACTCACTGCGAGGACAGCGTCGTGGATGGCTTCTGCTTCCAGTTTCCGCGCGTTCGCGCGCCAAAGAAGGCGGTTGTCACGATCTTGCTCAGCGGCGGTGTCGTTCGTGTGATCAGACCGCTGGCGGTACGTCGCGCTTGTCACGATCAAGCGATGCAGCGACTTGAGTGAGCCACCCATGTCATCGCGGAACGTCGCAGCAAGCCAGTCGAGAAGCTCCGGATGCGACGGGATACCACCCATGCGCCCGAAATCATTCGGCGTATCGACGATGCCGCGGCCGAAGTGATAATGCCACACACGATTCACGATCGAACGCCAGACGAGCGCGTTGCGGTGATCGGTGAGCCAACGAGCAAGGGCAGCGCGGCGTTCTGCTTCGGGCGCGTCTGATGCCAAGTCGAAGCGCGAAGGAAGCAAATGGTCGAGCGC
>JBEIJG010000145.1:0-7293 GCA_040380385.1 Phycisphaeraceae bacterium
CAGAATCGGCTCGCCTGCAGGCGCGTCGAACTCGAAGTAGCGCACGCCGCTATTTCCAAGCTGCACACCGTTGAAGGTCACACCAAGTTCAATCGGTGTTGCGCGGACAAGGACCGTTCCAAGCCCAGTTCCAACGTTGTTTGCTTCATTCGTTTCCGAGATCGCGTTGAAGACATCGGTGCGCGCAATCAAGTGATAGGTTCCCGGTGTGACACCAGCCACTTCGGCGAAACCTTCCTCGGTAATCGTCGCGTTTGGTGCGAGCGGGCTCCCTGCGCCAACGACAGTTTGGAACGATCCGATGCGACGATCGTCGATGCTCCACGCGTTGTCGGCGGAGAGATACATCGAGTCCTTCCACACGCCAGAAATCGGCTGATCTCCCGCGTTTCGCAACTCACGTGCGAATTCATACGTTTGTCCCAGTACCAACTCACTCTCCGCCGTCGTGACATTTGCAACGATCAAGTCGGAAGGAGCAGGCAGTGAGAGATCGGTATCCGAAGCGGCAGATCCTGTGTTGTCGCTCTCACTTGCCTCTGCAATCTGCACAAGTGAGTCACTGACCGCGATCACATAGAACGCGCCTGTGAGTCCAGTTGGAACCGTGAAACTACGGGTTCGCGTGTATGTCGCCTCCGGAGCGAGTTCGTCGCCCACCACGACGGTGCCGAGGTGCACGTCGCTCGCAACGTCGAAGAACTGATCGAGCGAGAGATACACCGAGTCACGCCACTGGGCGCCGAGCAACGGGAACTCCGAGTCGTTCGCAACCGTCCACGACACTTCCATCGGTTGGCCTGCCGTGCCCGCTGCACCACGCGAAACGGCGATGACCGAGAGATTCGGCAGGCGCGGGGGCGCAACCGAAATTGGCGATGCACTGGCAAGCGTGTTGTTCGATTCGACGGTTTCGAAAACCTGACCGTTCGTGTCTGCTTGCACAATGACGAAGAAGTCGCCAATGGCACCCAACGGAATCGTGCCTGTGAATTGCTGGTTGTACGAAGCACCTTCATCAAGCGATGCGCCACGACTGCGTGTTGCGAGCTGGATATCGCCGCTATCGAGCACCGCATCGCGCGAGAGATAGTACGCGTCATTCCATGCGCCACTTGGCGTTCTGCGATTGCCTGCGTTGCGAATGCTGCACTCGACCGAGAATGGCTTGCCAGACACGGGCTCTGTGCCGAAAGTCACGCCATCGATGCGCAAATCCGCACCATCGTTTGTCACCGTAAACGGCACCGTGATGGCGTTGTTCCCGTCATTGGAGCCTTCGAAACAATCCGATGTTGCATCGGTTGTGAAGACCAACTGATACTCGCCAGGCGGAACAAGCGGAACCTGCGTCGAGTACGAGCCAAGATAAACGCCACCAACAGCAAGTGTGCCGAAGCGCGTGGTACCACCAAGATCGACCGAAAGACCATTGCCCACAAGCCGCACACGGTCGCCCCAAAGTGCGACTGGCGTCACGACATCGCCCTGATTGCGCGTCTTCCACGAAATCGCGAGTGACTCGCCTGCTGCGCCGGAACTTGGCGCAACAAAGTCGAAGGCAACAAGATCTGCAAACCGCGCTTCCACTGTGATGGGCGACGAAACGATGTTGTTTGATTCACACGCGTCTTTGCAAGTACCTTCAAAGATCGTGTTTGTCGCATCTCCACTGACAAGCAAGAAATATGTGCCAGCGCTCAGACTATTTGGCAGACGAACATTTGCAACGGTCGTGTAGTCGTAGAGATTTGCAGGAATCCCAAGATCGAGCGTGTTGCGCTGCCGCTCTGCAAGCAGCGAGTCACCAGCATCAAGCACGGCATCGGCTGAGAGATATACGCGGTCAAACCAGTTCAGGATTTGCGACGGGAGGAGCGGCGCGCCTTCGTTGGTGCCTTGCCATGATGTACGCACCACATGGCCTGGGAACGAAACCGTCGGCGTCAATACCGGCGCTGTCACAACCAAATCTGCTGGCGGCGAGAGGAAAATCTCAACAGGAGTTGTGCTTGCGAAGACATTGTTGCCCTCGAAGCCGAACTCGGTTACACCGTTTCCATTGTCAAGATGCAGCTTCACAAATCTCGATCCAAAGAGCGAAATCGGGAGTTGCGGGAACGCTTGAATCGCGCGCACTTGATCTGGCGCAAGGCCGATGATGTTGCTGTCGCGTTCGCCGAGGAAGAGATCGCCTGCCGTGACTTCTGGAGATTGATTCTCCGAGAGATAGATCGCAAAGCGCCAATTCACACCAGGATCAGCCGGACCATCACCGCGATTCTCAACAGTCGCGTTGATCGTCAGTGCCGTTCCAGAGAACGCAGTCGACGGCACCGACATCGACACGCCCTTCAGATCTGGTTGCGGTTCAAGCACCACTTCGAACGGCGCCGTGAACCGGACGTTGTTGCCTTCGTTTGTCTCCGCGACGCCGAACTCCGCGCCCTGCGGAGCGCCTGCGCTGCCGTCCGCGTACACCGCAATGCGCCGCGAACCCGCGAAATCGCGCGGCAGAATGACCTCGACGTTACGCGCGTAACTCTCACCTGGAAGCAGGAACTGCGGGTTCGTCGGATCAAGCAGAATGGTCTCGACTCCCAGCGGAGCTGGCGGTAATGCGAGTTCTGCATCGGGCGAAAGAATCACGAGATCTCGCCACGTTGCGACGGCCGTCGGCGCGTTGCCGTTGTTTCGCACGACGTAGGAGAACTTCACGCTCGACCCCGAGAGCACACCATCGGAAATCGGCGTCACGCTTTCAACCACAAGATCGGGTCGAGGCGGAACAATGACCACGATGTCGCCCACATGTCGCGTGCTTCCCTCTTCGCTATCCGGCTCGCAGAGCGTGTCGTTGATGTCGCCCTCAACGAAGATGCCGTACGTGCCGGGCGTCGGTGGCAACGTCACCGCGACGGTGCGTGTGTACTGCGCGCCCGCGGCAAACACAGGGAACGAATTCTGAACCGACACGTTGGACGACTCTGCGCCCGCGATGCGCACGCGGTCAACCCACGCGACGTTCGACGCTGGAGTGCCTTCGTTGCGTGCAGTCCACGTGACCGCGATCGCTTGCCCTGTGAAGCCGTTCGTCGGTGCGATTGCGGACGTCACGACGAGATTGGGCGCAACAGCGCACCCGACCGTGATTCGGATTGGGAAATCTTGGAAGCGCGGCGCGGCCATCGAATCCGTCGCACGCACCACGATTTCATAGAAGCCCGAGTGGCAGCAACTCGGCGTCCACTGCAGGCGAAGCGTCGATGGATTTCCTTCGACTTCGGTGATTGTGGCGCCACGCGCGAGAATGCCGCCGGCGTTGAAGACTTCGAGTGTGGTTGTTTGCTCAACTTCCGGCGGAAGGAACTCAAGCGTCAGATCCAGCGGCGACTCAGGCGTGATCGAGACTGCGCCGTTCGACGGGTAGTTGGTGCAAATGGGCGGTTGATTCTCGGTGATCGCGATTGGACCAATCGCAAGGACGCTCGATTCCGCGCCGTCTCGCTCGCAGAGCGTGTCGTTGATGTCGCCAACCACGAGCACGAATCGCGATGCCGTGATGTTGGGGAGTACGACATCCAAACTGCGCTGGTAGCTCGTGCCTGCAGCGAAATCAGCGGAACTCACAGCGACGTCGCCGACAACGATGTCGTTGGCACTCAGCACCGCATCCGACGAGACGAACACGCGATCAATCCACGATGCGCTTCCACCAGCGTCACCCGCATTGATTCCGGTCCACGAGACGGGCACGCTCGCGCCGCCTGTTGCTGAAGCGCGCGCGCTGCCGTTACTCAGGACGAGATCTGGCGCGGTCGTGCATTGCACGATGAGATTGAGCGTGTAAGTCGCGAAACCAGCGGGAACCGCGGAGTCCGTCGCGACGATTTGTACGGGAACTGTGCCCGCGTCGCAGCAGCCCGGCGTCCACTGGACACGCAGAGTCGCGATCGTGCCATCGGTTGTGGTCAGCACCACACCGCGTTGCGCAAGCGCGGCAGCGTTTGCAACGACCAGCGAAACCGTTTGACTAGCTTCCGGGCCAGAGAATGAAATCGTGCGATCAAATGCGCTGCCCGCGGCGATCGCGACACTTCCTCCACTCGGGAAATCCAGCGGCACCGGCGCGATGTTGTTCGCAATCGAAGTTTGGAAGAAGCGACCATCGAGGAAGTCGATGCCATCCGTTTCGCCACCCGGTCCGTCGTACGACGCATCGTTTCGATTGAAACGACCAAGAAGAACCGCATCAACGTTGTTACCGCGGTTCACCCCGACGAGCGCAGGGTTACCACCGAAACCATCGACGCCGCCGTCAAAGTCACCAGTCGTCCAACACATATTGGCGTAACTCAGGGCGATGTTCGCACCCGGCTCAAGATCCGGGTTGAGCCCGTTCGTGATGATGAGTTGGAACGTGTTCAGTCGCGATCGGTGCGAAGGCGTGAAACCGACGTTGTCCCACGTGAAGACCATCGTGTCCGGCGATCCATCGCCGTTTCGGTCGAGCGTCTTCCGCCAGATGTCGCCGCTGCCGCTGCTGTTGAGATCCACATCGGCGAGGAACGCCGCGATGATCTTGGGGAATGGCGCGGGGAAATTCGGAAGCGTCGCTTGCGTGAAGCTCCCGCCGAAGGTGATATTTCCGTTCGTGTTCACGAAGCAGGTCGTGAACGTATCACCGAAGAACGAGAACTGAAACGGAAGATTGACAGCAACTGAACTGTTGTTCCCGCTTGTCATGACTGGCGTCCATGAGCCATCATTTTGGAACGGGTAGAAGAGTTCGGCGCCGTTTCCGCTGCACACCGTGGGCTCGTTGCAAACGCTGCAAAGATCTTGCGCTTCACTCGCGCAGATGCTGTCCCAACGGTTGTTGCAGCAGAAGAAGTCCAGCGCACAAACGAGTTGACAGCACTGCTCGTCGTTGCAGCCACGCACCGAACTCGCCACGCAACAGTTGCCCGACTGTGGCGAACCGCAGACGCCCTCAAACTGCATGGTGCCGATCATCGTGAACGAGCGATCATCACCCGTGGTCTCGCACAGAGTCTCGAAGTCGTCAGCGACGACAAAGACGAAGAAGTTCCCGCCTCCCACAGGTGCGGAAAGGACCGTGCTACGCGTGTACTCAGCACCGGGCGCGAGACCATTCGAACTGACAGAAGCGAAACCCGCGAACTGTGCGTTCTCATCAAGCTCGGGTGTGACCGAGAGATACACCGAGTCCGACCATGTGCCAATCGCGTCAGTGGTGCCATCGTTCCGGCACGTCCATGTGGCTTGCGCTTGACCGCCGATCGGCACAAACGCAGGAACGCTTCCACCAATCGGAACGATGTCGGGGCCGATCGTGCATACCGAGACGAGCGATATCTCGATCGTACGTGCGGCTGGATTCTCAAAATCATCCGTCGCCGCAAGGACGACCGGAACAGGCGTGTCATCGCAGCAACTCGGGCTCCACTGCAGACGAAGCGATGCGGTCGAACCATTCGTCACCGTCGCCGTCACACCACGCGCGGCGAGTACGCTCGGATTCATGATCTTCAGCACGACCGACTGATCAGGCTCTGGTCCGGTGAAGTGGAGCGTGCGATCGAGCGGTTCCGTTTGCGGCACAAAGATCGTGCCGTCTTGCGGGCAATCGGTGCATGTCGGCGCCTCATTCGGGAGCAGCCGCGCGGTGATCAGTCGTCGATCAAGAAAGTCGAAACCATCGAGGTCACCTTCTGGTCCATCGAACGATATCCCTGGCGGCACGAAGCGACCCACCACAATGAACTCGCCCGCGTCGTCGCCAACCATGCCGACGGCCGCAGGAATCGCAGGGTTCGATCCTTCGCTGTCCTTACCTCCACCACCTGTCGTTTCTGGTGCCCAACACATCTCACCGTAACTCAACGCGACGCGTACGCCGTCGCCAAGCTTCGGATGTGTGCCGTCCGTCAAGATGATCTGAAACGTGTTCCGACGACTTGCGTCGAACATCGGTCCAACAACATTCTCCCACGTTGCCACGAAGGTATCGACCGCGCCGTCGTTGTCCGCATCGTCTTGCTTGAACCAGACCCTCGCCGTGCTTCCAAAGCCGCGAAATACGTTCGTCCAAAACGCCGCGACCATCGGAGTTGTCGACGCCGGAAACTCCGCGTTTTCCTGCGTACTCAACGGGCCTTCAAACGTCAGATTTCCGTTTTCATTGATGAAGCACGCTTTGTAGGTGGTGCCGTAGAAGTCGAATCCGAATCCGATTCCAAGCGCAGTGCTTGAATCGTCATCGTTTCCGTTCTCGGGAATGGCGAGCGACCAACTTCCATCGTTCGCAAACGGATAGAAGAGGTCTTCAGTTCCACCCCCGCATTGACACGCCGCACAGAGTTGACGCGCCGAATTCGCGCATTGGCCATCCCACGCGTTGTTACAGCAGAATGGATCGCTCGCACAGACAGCGTTACAGCACGCAAGGTCATCGCAAAAAGGTTCCACCTTCGACTGACAGCAGTTACCCGCTTGAGGATCGCCGCAGCCCCCGCCGTTGCCAAATGCTGCGGTTGGCGTGCAGAAAACCGCGGCAAGCATGCTTGGAGCGAGGAAGAGCGTGGACACAACGGAGCGAGTGATCATGAGGCGATCCACTGAATGGCAAAAGAGAAATCAGCAGCCGTCGTGCGGCTGCTGAAGGTTGAGTGGCTGAGTGAAGTCTGAGTAGAAACGCGTGCGCTTAGTTGGCGCGGCGTCGACGCGAGATCGCAGCGGTTGCGACGAGCGCGAGCAATGCGGTCGCAGGCGCTGGCACAACGACCACTTCGAACGCTTGCCCCGCGGTCACTTCGACGGGCGTGAAGCCGTTCGCGAAGGTGTCGGGCAGGAGATCGATGATGATCTCGCTGGGCAGATTCGCACTGTTGTTGTCGAGTTGCAGCATCAACGTGAGGAGTGTGCCACTCGCGAACGCTGGCGGCGGCGCGCTTGTATCGCCCGTGACGTTCGAGAATTCGATGTCGATCGTGTCGACGGGATAGCCTGAGCCCTGCAACGTTTCCGCTGTCAAGAACAAAGGCAGACTATTGATTACCTCAATAAGGTTCAGAGACGTCAACAATAAGCTCTAGTACACTCCGTTCATGATGAAAGTTTGGCTGATTTAAGTGTGAGTGATTAACCAAGTCATGTGAAAAGTCTTGAGTAGAATGTTCGAGAGCTATAAAGCCAGTTAAACCTCACAAAAAAGACTACTACTTCACTCTTGCGAGGCTTAGAATCAGTGCAGGTTATACTACACAGCCA
>JBEIJG010000146.1:0-7241 GCA_040380385.1 Phycisphaeraceae bacterium
CGAGCGCTCAAAGTTCGTTGCGAGCGCTCAAAGTTCGTTGCGAGCGCTCAAAGTTCGTTGCGAGCGCTCAAAGTTCGTCGCGAGCGCTCGAATATCGTCGCTCAAGCAACCACAAGATCCGCGTAATCCGCCATCGAAGCGCGAACAACCTGCCACGCGTGCGTCACGCTGTACGTCGATCGAATCGAAACGCGATTCTCTTCGCCGGGCATCGTCTTGTATGTCGCGAAATAGTGGACGAGTCGGTCGATCAACGCTTTCGGCAAATCCTCAAGGTCACTCGCACGGCCGTACACCGGATCACTCGTGAGGACCGCGATGATCTTGTCATCCGCTTCGCCGCCATCGACCATCTCGATCCCGCCAACAACGCGCGCATCGAGAATGACCTCGTTGCGATTGATTGGTCGCTCGGTGAGTACACAGATATCGAGCGGGTCGCCGTCGCCGCGCGTCGAAGTTGGCGACAACGCCGCCACGCGCGCGCCGCAATACGTGCGCGGCACGAAGCCGTACAACGCAGGCGGCACCGAACTCGATCGCTGTGGCCGATCGACGCGCAGATAGCCCGAGTGCTTATCGATCTCGTACTTCACGACGTCAAACGGCGTGATTTCGATGAACGCGTGCACCACATCCGGTGGCTTCGGACCAACAGGCAACCCGTGCCACGGATGCGGCCGTGATGTCGAAAACTGAATCGGGACCTTCGCCATGTGCGCATTCTCCACAAGCCGCGCGATGCGGGCTTGCGAGCTCACTTCTTTGGAAGCTTCTTCATCAATTCTTCGACAGCCTTTGCAAGTTGCGCATCAAACTCACGCGATTCATCCTCAGGCGTTTGAACAACGACGAAATCCGGCATCGCGCCGTTCTCTTCCATGTCGGTGCCATCGGGCAAGTACCAACCGCGGAACGGCATGCGCACGGTCGTGCCGTCGACGAGGCTTTCAGAACCCGTCGAAATCACGCCGCCCGCCGTCTGTTGCCCGACGAGCGGACCGCGGCCGAGCGTCTTGAATGCGTGCGAGGTGATCTCGGCGTTTGAGAAACTCTTCTCGTTGCAGAGCATCGCCATCGGCAATGTGTAGCGCTGGATGAAGAGTCGATCTTGCGGGTAACTCGTCTTTCGCGAGAGGTCGCCTTCGCGCGGAATCGCGTAGGCGTGCGGACGCACGTCGATCGACGAAAGCAAGCGATCGGCAGTGAAACCACCACCGTTGTTGCGCACGTCGACGAGAAGCGCGTCGCGCCCCGCAGCGGCGGCGTAAAGATCGCGCTCGAATCGATCGAGCGATGCCTGATCCATCGATTGAATGTGGAGGTAGCCGATGCGGCCGCCGGAGAGTTCATGCACCTTCCGTGCGTTTTCGAGGACTTCGTCGCGATAGCGAAGCGCGCGTTCCTCCATTGAACCCATCGGAACGATGACTGCTGCGAGTTCCGTGATCGCTGGCGTGGCCGGCGCGGCGGGTGCTGCTGGCGCGTCTACGATCTCTGCAACTTCGACCGCCGCAACTTCAACCGTTGCAGCGGCGTCTGCAGGCTTGGATTCTTCTGCAGGGTTCGTGGCTTCTGCTGGCTTCGTGGCTTCTGCTGGCTTCGTGGCTTGCGGCCGTGTGAACGTCACGAAGACTTCCTGCCCGATCTTCCCAGCAAGCGTCGTCTCAAGCGGCTTCGTTGCATCGACCTTCTCGAAGTCGATGGCCGTGATCGTGTCGCCGACTTCAATGCGCGGATTCGCAAGCGCTGCCGGCGAATCAGGGAGTACGCCAACCACGCGACGACCGCCATCGGCTTCAACCGTTGCAACCCCAAGTCGACCTTGCGCGCGACGACTCGGTGCGGCGGCCGAGCCGTTCCCTGATTCCGCAGAACGCACACCGAGGTGCGATGCGTCGAGGTGTCCAATGAACATGTTGGCGATGAAGTCAAACTCATCGGCCGTCCGCGCGCGCGACGCAAGATCGCGGTAACGCTCGGTGAGCGCCGGCCAATCAAGTCCCTTCTCCGCGGGGCTCTTGTAGAACTTGCCGCCCATGATGCGCGACACTTCTTCGAGTTTCTGCGCGTTGCGCTTCGCGAGTTCAACTTCGCTCGTGGCGGAGATGTCGAAACTCTTCGCGTCGCCTGTGAGGCCGATTGTTTGCGCACCGCCAGCGCCGAGCGCGACGATGCGATCGCCTGCGAAGTTCAGCCCAACGATTGCAGCGCCAGGCGCGATCTTCTTCTGCTCACTGCCGTCCCACTTCACGCTGAAGATGCCGCGATCTTTGCCTTCGGTGCCGACGAAGACGATGCGCTCGCCGGTGGGAAGGATTTCGAGATTCACTTCGTCGCCCGGAAGCGACGTCACGCGCCGCATGCGGAGATAGGCGTCGTCGAGTTCGAGTCCTTCGAACGGGTCCTTCGCGGGAGTTGGTTCGGACTTCGCGGTCACGACTTCCGTCGCGGGTTCAGTGGCGGCCGCGAGCGCTGCAACTTGTGCGGGGTCGGTGGTCGGATCCGCCTTCGCTTCGTTTGAAGTACTCGCCTTCGCTTCGTTTGAAGTACTCGCCTTCGCTTCGAGCGGCTTCCGCTTCTTTTGCGCCTCCGCTGCGTCCTTGAAGTACTGCTCGAGGTCGCGCGCGGAGTAACCCTCGAGATCGCGATCGAGCATCACGACCCAGACATCGAACTCTTCGTTCGTGCGCTCGCTCGTGAAAGCGAGCATGCGATTGTCCGCGGAAAATCGTGGGCTTCCGTCGTTGTCCGGGTGTCGCGTGACATTCACCGCTGGCTTCGAGCCGTCGGCCGCGAGGATCCAAATGTCCTTGTTGAAGTCTTGGTCGTGCTCGGCAAGCGCGATGAGCGTGCCATCCGGCGAGAAGACGACTTCGGTTTCGTCGTCCCAGCCTGGGTGGATGACCTTCACCTCGCCGCTGGCGAGATCGAGCCGCGCGAGATCGGCAAGATCACGCATGAAGAAGAGCGCTTTGCCATCGGGCGACGCGACCGGACGGCGATCGTTGTGTGGACCAGCGACCAACGGAGTCACATCGAAGCGCACCGCGTCAGCCCAGCGGCCACTATCGAGCTTGGGATCCTTCTTCTCAGCTTCCTTTTTCTCGCCTGGCTTCGCGTCGGGCTTCTTCTCTTCTTGCGCAGCGGTCGCAGGCGTGTTGGTGGCGGGCGCGGCTGCAGGCACGTCGGCCTTCGGCGCAACTGTCGCCGCCGCAGGCTCGGGATTTGTTTCGGACTTCGCCGCTTCGGGTTTCGTCTCGGGCTTCGTCGCTTCAGGCTTCGCCACCTCGGGCTTCTTCAATTTGCCGCGCTCGCGCGCCTCGGCGCGGGTCTCAGCAACCTTCGCTGCGAAGAGCGAGTCGCCCGAACCTTCCGCGCCATCGTCCATGTCGCTCGCAAAGTAGAGCGTCAAACCGTCGGCCGACCACGCGATGTCGCGCTCGCGCCCTTCGCCTTCCGTCACGCGTCGCGTCGGAGCCTTGTCTTCCGTCGCACGCACGAAGACGTCACCGTCGGCGACGAATGCCATCGTCTTTCCATCGGGCGAAAGTGCGATTTCGCTCGGCGCGCGCCCGACTTGCTTGAACTCGCGATCGGCGAGCGTGTCGGCCGCAGCGGTGAACGCGAGTTTCTCAGGCGATGCGCCGTCCTTCGAAAGATCGATCCGCCAGAGATCGCCAAGGACACCAAACACCGCCGTCTTGCCATCGGCCGAGACTGCGAGACCGTGGATGTCTGCGCCGTCGAAATCCGTGAGTCGCTTGCCCGCGTCGAGCGCGTCGCCCACCTTCGCACGGAAGAGGTTGAGTGTGCCCGTGCCGCGATCGGAGATGTAGACGTATTCATCCGCCGAGATGAAGCGCGGCAATCCATCGTTGCCGTCGTACTTCGTCAGCGGGGCGAAGCTCTTCGCCGCCACATCAAAGATCCACACGTTGCGGTTGTCGGGGCCGTTGTAGCCGCGTCGCGACCAGCCTGAGCCGCCGCGTTCGAACAGGACGCGCGCGCCGTCGGACGACGCGTTGGCCGCACCGCCGAACGCGTCGTGGAGTCGCACCGGCGTACCACCTTCGATGGACACGACGTACGGCCGCGACGAGCGGTAGAGATCGCCCTCGACCGTTGTATCGATGAACGCGACAGGCTTTCCTTCAAGCATGCCGACCGACGCGAGCGCGAACGGCGCGTCGATTTCGGTGATCTGCCGAAGATCGCTGCCGTCGGTCGCCATCGACCAGAGGTTCTTGACGCCTTCACGGTCACTTTCAAAGACGATGCGCGCGCCATCGGGCGTAAAGCCGCTGCGCGTTTCGTTCGCGGGATTCGCGGTCAGTCGCGTCGCCGCGCCGCCTGCGGTCGAAGCGCGCCAAAGATCACCGCGCCATGTGAAGACGAGCGTAGAACCGTCTGGCGACAGCGCGGGATAGCGCGGCAAATCAACGTTCGAGGCCGCTGCGCCACACGCGCAGACTGCCGCGACGAGCGCGGAAGCGGCGGTGGCTGCGAAGGTTGGGCTCAGGAAGTTCCGACGGGAGGCGAGTGCGTTGGACATGATTCGGTGCAGATGGTTGGCGAGCGAACGATGTAGTTGGGCTCGGTGCGAGTCGTCACGGAGATCACGCGAAAACGCGGGAGCCGCCGCAAAGCCGCCGAGGGGCCGCAGTCTATGGCTTCGCTCGCGCGTCGTCGTCGAACGACCGTGGCTGCGGACCGCCAAAATCTGCGTGTGCCGTGTCGGATATGCGCGGGGTGCTCCGAAAAAACCTTCGGAATCGTCATCTTTGCCAAACCTCACACGCTTCTCGGCCGATTCGGAGTGTGCAGCACGCCGATTCAGGCCGTGCCCTGCACTTCCGTACCCCCTTGTCTCTCTGTCTCTCTGGTTTGTACCTGTCGAGTTCGTATCTGTCGAAGTTTGGAGTGTCTGTTATGAACCCGAATCGCCCCACGCGTAACGCCCAACAAGTCCGTTCGATCATCCAAAACATGGGTCGCTCGATCGATGAGGCTCGCTCGCGGCGGCTCGGACCTTCATTGCCGCCCTCGGCGGGCTCGGCTCTGCCGGCCGCACGTGCATCGGGCGGAAGCAGCGTCAACCCGATGGACATGCAAATCGGCAGTGCCGAGGTGCCGGCGCCAAAGCTGATGCCGGCGCAGCCTACAGAGACCCCGGTGACTCCGACCTCGAACACACCAACCACGCCGCCGCCCGTGCGCTCGGTTGGCGAAATGTTTGAGAGCGGCGCACCACGTTTGAAGGCGCGTCCGAAGAACGCGAACTGAGTCGCTCTCGGGTTTCGCTCTCGGGTTTCGCTTCAAGTTGCACTTCATGTTTCACTTCATGCGCTGCCACCCCACCGATATGCTGCGCGGATGAGTACGCAGCCCGCAGTCGGTAACGCCGCCACAAGCACGAGCACGAGCACGACGACCGCCGCCCCCGGCCCCGCCGACACGATGCGGCCTGAAAGCCTGTCGTTCCTCAAGGAACTCCTCGACACGCCAAGCCCGTCGGGCTTTGAGCGCGACGGTCAGCGCGTGTGGCTCTCCTACGCGCGCAAGTTCGCGACGAAGACGTGGAACGATCCGTACAACAACTGCTTCGCGTCGTTTGGGCCTGAAGGCGACGGCATTCCGACGCTCGCCGTCTGCGGCCACGCCGACGAAATCGGGCTGATGGTGAACCACTTCGACGAGAAGGGCTTCGTCTACTGCAAGGCGATCGGCGGCATCGATACTGGTTCGATCGTTGGCAAGCGCGTGCAGTTCCGTTCGTCGATTCCGGGCGTGAAGAACCCCGTCATCGGACTCATCGGCGCCACGGCGATTCACCTTCAAGACAAGTCCGCGGAGGGCAAGGTGCGCAAGATGCACGAGCTCTTCATTGATATCGGTGCGACGAGCGGCGATGACGCGAAGTCGCGTCTCGCGATCGGCGATGCCGGCGTTTTCCTCGATGGATTCATGCATATCAACGACGACATCGTCGTCGCACGCGCGCTCGACAATCGAATCGGTACGTGGATCGCAGCGGAAGCGCTGCGCATCGTGGCCGAGCGCGCGAGTGAGTTGAAGGTGCGCGTGGTCGCGGTGTCGACGGTGCAAGAAGAAGTCGGCCTGCGTGGCGCGCAAATGATCGCACGGACGCTCGCGCCGTCGGTCGCGCTCGTCACCGATGTCGGTCACGCGACCGACAGCCCAGGCATTAGTCACGCGCAGCACGGGCTCTTCAAACTCGCGGCGGGGCCGAAGATCGCCGTTGGCGGCGCGATGCAACCCGAAGTCGTTGCGCGACTCGCGGAAGTCGCCGCGGGACTGTCGATTCCACTCCAGCGCGCAGCAACTCCTGGTGGCTCAGGCACCGACACCGATGCGATCTTCGTGCAAGGCGGCATCCCCTGCGGACTCGTGTCGCTCCCGATTCGCTACATGCACACGACGGTCGAGATGACGAGCCTCCGCGACCTCAACCGTATCGCGCATCTCTTCGCAGGCTTTGCACTGTCGATGAAACCAGGCGAGAAGTTCACCGGCGTGCTCTGAGCCGCTGCGGCGGCGACCTTTCGCGTCATCCGCGCCAAAGCGAGCGAAAGCGGCGGACGCGGCAAAACCGCCCCGCCGCCAGTCGCGAGCGCTCAATCATGTCACGCGCTTTTGCGTTCGCGTCGCGGGCGTCCGCCTGAAGTCTTCTTCGCGGCGCCCGTCGCTTTCGTCTGTGTGGACTTCGCCTGCGTCGAGTTCTTGCGCTCGCCCTTCAACCGATAGGCAATCGCCGGCGGAATGTTCCCGAGAATGAGTTCCTTCTTACCGTCGTGGTGGCGACGCAGCGACTTGCCGTAGGCGTCGATCCGCTTGAGCCGCGCGCGGCCCGCGCTATCCAAGACCGGCCCCTTCATCACACGGACGCCGGCGTACTCGAAGTAGACGAGTTCGCCGTTCTCCTTCAGGAGCGCAAACATGCGGCGGAAGATCTGCCGCATCAGTTTCGGCGGGAAGTTGTTGAAGGGAAGTCCACAGACGATGACGTCGTACGGGCCTTCGAGTTTCGCTTCTTCGATCGGCGCGCAGTGCAGCCCGACTTTGACCCGCGGATGCTTGCCGCGATACGGCCCGAGCAACTTCTTCTCAAGCGTGCGGCAGAAGTTCTCGTTGATCTCGACGAGATCAAACTGATCACCCGCGCGGAGCTTTCGCAAGATCGCTTTGGTGAACGGGCCCGTGCCCGGCCCCACTTCGAG
>JBEIJG010000147.1:0-7226 GCA_040380385.1 Phycisphaeraceae bacterium
CATTTCGCTGGCGATTGGTGTCTTCGGGATGTGCTTCCAAGCCCTCTTCGCGGTGCAGATCGTTTTCTGGGATGCCATCATGTCGAGCGCGGGCATGGTGCTCACGCCGCCGCCTTCGATCATCACGACGGTCACCACGGCGCAGATCGCGCTCACCATTCCATTAGGGATTGTGCTCATCGCCGGCAGCGCGATGCTTCTCCTGCGCAAACCACTCGGCGCGAAACTCGTGATGTTCTGGGCAGCCGCGCGGCTTTTCCTTGTGGTGGTGGGTTTGGTAACGGCGGTCATCACGATCAAGCCGCAGGTGGAATGGGGCGTGACGCTCGCCGCTGAAATGCGCGATGAACTGCGCAAGAAGGGAGTCAAGGAAGATGACCTTCCGCCACTCCCTGATGAAGCGAAAGCGCAGTCGGATGGCATTCGCAACATGGCCATCGTTTCGATCGCGACGGCGACGTGGCCGTTTGTGATGGCGATCGTGTTGACGCGGCGTCATGTGCGCGAAGAAGTCGCGTCGTGGAAGCAACCAACGATTTCGGCTTGAGGAGCGGAACGCGCGCGAGAAACACGCGGCACACGCGAGGTTTCGTGTGCGAGGCTTCGTGTGCGCCTCTCCCTGCGCGTCATCCAACTTCGCGGCGCTGGAAGAGCGCGGTTGCGACAGCAAGGAGACCGGTTACGAGCGCAAAGGTGTACGCGATGGCGAAACCGAAGTAGTCGGTGGGAATCGCCTTCTTCTGCGTGAGCGCATCAGCGAGCCAGAACAGTTGGAAGTTCGGCACGGCCGCTCGGCAGAGCGAGAGAAACGCCCATTCGGCGTACATCGCAACCGAAACCTTGCCGCCAGCACCGGTCACTTCCGCGATCGCCGCCGTGGCCTCCGCCAGTGGACGACCGAACATCCAGTCGGAGAGCAGCCCGAGGAGGAACATCCCAACCACAATCGTGAGGGTGAGGACTTGTCCGAGTCGCGTACTTGCGGCAATCGCGATCGCGTTCAATACAAGCGTCGCGAGTGCAATGAGAAACAGCGCTTTCCACACTTCAGGCTCGAACTGCAGCCCGAGCGGCACCGACTTGAACTCAGCGTTGAAGAAGAGTGAGAGCAGGTAGGCGAGGCCGAGAAACGGAACCGAAAGCGTGAGCGTCCACGCGGCGAAACTGCGTCCGTAGAAGAAGTTCATCCACGCGCCGACCGCGACCGCGGCAACCATCGCGCCCAACCCAAACAGGATGACGGGGAGATGGAAGGGGTCGCGCGCCGTTTGCAGCGTGCCGTGCACTTCAACAAGCGCGAAGACGAGCCCGAGGTAGAGCAGCGCGACGAGCATCGACGCCGAGACGCCGAGGAACTTTCCGAGGATGAAGACGGGGCGGGGCACCGGCTTCGACACCACGGTCAGGACGGTGCGATTTTCGATTTCGCGGGCGAGAACGTTGGTCGCGAGGAACGACGCAAGCACGGCGGTCGCGAGAAAGACCGTCGACAGGCCGATGTCGAGGAACATGCGCTGGTCTTCTTGCATGGTCCACGCGCTGAACGGATTCGAGAGCACGACGAAAATCGTCGCGGCAACGCAAACCACGAGGACGACCGGCTGCCGAATCGACTCAAGGAAGGTGTTTCGGAGGATCGCGAGGAGCTGCTCAAGGATGGACATGGCTTCTCGTCAGGCTTACGAAAGAATTCGTCGAACGGGGATTGAGATGCGGGGAGACCAAGAGGCGGAAAAGCAAGACGCGCAGTAGCCCTGCGTGGCAGGGTCCCAACGTGCGGCAGGCCGACCGGGTTCGCATCGGGAGAGACGGCCGAACAAGCAAAGTGTCCGAACCGATGGCCGCTCGTCCGCAACGAGCGAACACAAGCGCGGAAGGAGCGCGTACCTTACAGTACCGCCCCGTCTCCGTCGCGGCTCCGACTTCGAGCATCGCCTCGACTTCCACCTCGACCGACGGGTTCATCTCGCCACTCGGCAAGCCCAGCAGCGGTCTGGGTTGGCGCCGGGACTTTCCTGTCTCCCACAGACCAACGATGCGCATCGATCACCACGCGTACCAGCGGGCAACGGGCGTCGCCGCCAGCGGGCTTCTCGCTCAAGTCGCGATTGCACTTCTGCTCCTGATCTTCGGCAAGACCACCGGCGATTCCACGCTCGTGGTCGCATCCGCATGGGCCTTCTGCGGGGCGATCCCGTGGCTTGGTCTCACGATGATTTTCTACCAGCACCGCCTTGAGCGGCTGGAGAGTCTCGAACTCGACGCGGGTACGCGCGTTGACGCAGAAGGACGCATCTTCAATACCGACGAAGCACGCGTCGCGCGCAAGCGACTCGGCCTCATGCACTCGGTGCTGATGCCCGCGCTGAGCCTTGCCTACGCGATCCTGCTCGTGACGATCGGTTGGTCGGTGATTTGGTGGTTTGAGAAGGAAGGCGATCCGAACGCCGATTGGGGAACCTTCGGCACGGGCGCCGCGCTCGGTTGGCAACTCGCGGTGACCTTCGGAACGGCGCTGCTTGCGTTCATCTTCTCGCGATTTGTCGCGGGTATGGCCGTGCAAAGCGCGTGGGCGAATCTTCGCGGCGGCGCTGCGGTGATGGTTGGCAACGCGCTTGTGGCATTGGCGGTCGGAATCGGCACCGTTGTTGAACTCCTCAAAGAGGAAGGTCAATCGGACACCGTCATGCGCGGTATCGCGCAAGGGATCGCGATCTTTATGTTCGCGGTCGCGGCGGAGACGCTCCTCAACTTCGTGCTCAATCTCTACCGCCCGCGTCGCATGGGCGAAACACCGCGGCCCGCGTTTGATTCGCGCGTGTTGAGCTTGCTCGCCGCGCCTGATTCGATCGTGCGCTCGATCAACGAAGCGGTGAACTATCAGTTCGGCTTCGACATCACGAGTTCGTGGGGCTACCAGCTGCTCTTGCGCAATTTCGCGCGACTGCTTGCGGTTGGTCTCGTCGTGGTGCTCGCGCTGACAACCCTTGTCGTCGTGCAGCCACAAGAGCAGGGGATTCGTCTTCGATTTGGTGCGCGCGTCGGCGAGGTTTATCAAGGCGGCGCGATGGCGAAGATGCCGTGGCCGATTGATACGGCGATCGTCGAAGACGTGAACCTCGTGCGAGATTTGCCGCTCGGCACCGTGCGTCCATTCTCCAGTGGTGATGTCATCACATGGGGCGACGACACGATGCAACTCACGCAGTCGACGAATGTCTTCCTTGTGGGCTTGGGCGTCGCGGAACCATCGACCGCCGCGGTGCAGCCAGGTGTGAGTCCAGGTGTGACTCCAAGCGTGACTCCAAGCGTCACTCCGAGCGTGACTCCAAGCGTCACTCCAGCGACGGCGACTGCATTCGGTGTACTCCCCGCGGAGACCGCCGCCGATCGCACAACGGCAACCGAGCAATTCGCCGTGGTCGAAGCCGACATCGTGCTCCAGTACCGCGTGCGCGATCGCGAACTCGACAAGTACATCGCGTTCTCGAACGACATCAAGAGTCGTCGCTCGGCGATGGATATGCGTGAACGCGCGCTGAAGGCGATGGCCTTGCGCGAAGTCACGCGCACGATGAGCAGTCGCACGCTCGATACGGTGCTTTCCCCGCCGCCTGATGCGCCGCTCGTCGACACGCTCGTGAAAGCCATTCAAGCGGCCTTCGACGCCGCCGAAACGGGCGTTGAAGTCGTTGGGCTTTCGATTCCGCGTCTTCGTCCGCCTGGAACCGAGGGCGGCAAATTCGAGGAGCTCTCGATCGCGCGGCAGAACGGTCGTCGCCAAGTGGAGGACGCGCAGAGCGCCGTGAACACCACGATGAGCATGCTCGTTGGCGATGTCGCGCTTGCGGACGAAGTCTGGAAGGGCATCGCAGAACTCACGAAACTTGAGAACGAGGCGAAGGCTGGCTCCGCCGATGCGCGGCAAAGAGCTGACGCGCTGCGTGCGCGCCTTGAGCAGATTGTGCTTGATTCGCGTGCGCAGTCGGCGAGCGTCATCTCGAACGCGCGAGCTCTTCGCTGGAACCTGCTCATGGACGCGCAAGCAATCGCAGCGGAAGTGATCGGCCAAGCGCCGGCGTGGAACGCCGACTCCGAGCTCTATCGCACGCGACGCACGATGGACGCGCTCGCTGAAGCACTTTCCGGCGTACGCGCGAAGTACATGCTTCTTCCTGATCCATCGCGCGTCCGTATCGACGTCGAGATGCAGGAGACGAGCACGGGTCTCAATCTCGGCGATTACCTCGAGAAGAAACCGGGCGACGGCGGTGGATGACGGGGTTTCACGCGGGCGAACAAGGTCCGATGCGGGCCGACGCGCCCTCGACGCCTGATCAGGACTTTCAACACAACGACCAAACACACGCATGATGAGCCGCGGCAACTTCCGCGCTCAACAGCAACGACAGCGACGACAGATCATGCATGAGATCCCGTGCATGAGAACTTAGGAACGACAGCTATGAAGAAGCGAACCTCAGCCATCGCACTCGGACTTGCCATCGTGGCCGTGCTTGTCCTCTACAGCACGACGTACACGGTCAACTTCCACGAGATCGCGATTCGCACGCGTTTCGGTGAGGCCTCTGGCGTCGAACGCAACGCGGGTCTGCACTTCAAGTGGCCGTTCTTCATCGACAACGTCACGAAGATCGATCGCCGCAAGCAACTCGCGGAAAGTCCGCTCGTGCAAACCGCAACCGCCGACGGCTTGCAAGTCGTGGTGCAGGCGTATCTCTTCTGGCAGGTGAAGGACACCGACGCCGACGCGCAAGCGTTCATCAAGAGTTACCCCTCGGTCGACGAAGCCTCGAAGGACCTCGAGCAAGCGCTCGCGGGGGCGGTGAAGGCCGTTGCAGGTTTCCGCTTCGACGAACTCGTTGGACCAAACGCACGCCTCGCAGACGCAGAGAAGGCGATTCTCGCTGGCGTTGCCGCGGCGACGAAGACTGGTATCGAGCCAGTTTCGGTCGGACTTGCGCAAGTTGTTCTGCCGCAGAAGACGACTGTGAGCGTGCTCTCGCGTATGTCGGAAGTGCAAAACACGCTCGCGCGCCTTGAGAGTGCGAAAGCCGCGTCGCAAGCGGAGGCGCTCAAGAGCCAAGCGAACAGCCAAGCGGACACCATTCGCGCGTTCGCTGCACAATGGGCCGCGCGCATCGAAGCGAAGGGCAATGAGGAGGCGTCGGTCTACTACGAGCGCATGAAGGAGCACGCGGAACTCGCGACGTTCCTCGCGTGGATCGATGCGATGAAGGCGGGCCTGCGTGGTTCGACGACATTCGTCGGCGACACCACGACCGCGCCGTTCCACTTGCTTGATCTCGGTTCGCCCGTCGACGCGAGCGGTATTCCGCAGCCACGACGCACGTCGTCGCGCACCGACAAGCCAGCGACGCTCGGCTCGGCCGGCGAGGGCGCTGCAATCTCGACGGAGAGCAGCACGCAAACCACCGCGCAAACCACCGCATCAACGGAGGACGCCGGACGATGAGCACTGACCCCAACGGCACGTTCGACCCGAACGGCGCGGGCATGGGCGACGGTGCTGCGCCCGATCAACCGCGTCGCGCCGCGAGTGCGCGATTTGATATCGCTGCACGCGAAGACGCTGGTATGCGCGATGCGCTCGATCCAGCGACCCAGTCGCTTGGTGAAGCACTCAAGCTTTCGTACCGCATTCTGCAGGTGGGCATTCTCGCGCTCGTCGTGATGTTCCTCTTCTCCGGCTTTCAGTCGGTGAAAGAAGGGGACACCGGCGTGAAGACGCTCTTCGGTGCCATCGCTGGTAGTGAAGGCGAAGAGCAGTTGCAGCCGGGATTTCAGCCATTCTGGCCGTATCCCGTGGGCGACCTCGTGGTCTTCGAACAGAAGCGCACGCTGCGGCTTGACTCGCAATTCTGGCCTGCGCGTCAAGTGCAAGGCGACACGAAGCAGAAATCAACCGACGAGCAAATCGATAGCGCCGACGCGTCGGCAGGGCTTCGACCCGGAGGCGATGGCTACGTGCTGACGCGCGACGGCGACATCGCCCACGCGCAGATCGAAGCGGAGTACCAAGTCGCCGACGCGGTTCGTTTCTTGCAAACGACGAGTCCGCAGGCGGCTGATCGACTCGTGACAAGCGTGCTCGAGCAAGCGACCGTCGAGGCAGCGAGCACACTCGCGCTTTCTGAACTCACGGAAACGCGCGATCTCCTCGGCCCCGTCGTGCGCGAGCGTGCACAGCGTGCGCTCGATCGACTCGACGCAGGTATCGATCTCGCATCCGTGCGCGCGGTCGAACGCAGTGCGCCGTTCGCTGTACAGAATCGTTTGCGTGAAGTGCAAACCGGTCGTGAAGCGGCGAAGAGCGAAGTCGAGCGCGCGCGTCAAGAAGCAGGTGCAACGCTGACGTCGATCGCCGGCGGCGAGGTGTACGTCGATCTTCTCAAACTGATTCGCGAGTACGAAGAAGCACTCGGTGCCGGACGCAACGACGACGCGGAAGCAACGCTGCTGCGACTTGGTGCACGGCTTGAGGCGCCGGACATTGGCGGCGAAGTGTCGCGCACGATTCAGCGCGCGAAGGCGTCGGAAACCGCGTTGCGTGCGCGGCTTGAGCGCGAAGTGGAACGTCTCGACAGCCTCGCTGGCGCGTACCGCGATTCCAGTTCGCAGGTCGTGGCGCAACTCTGGCTCGATGCCGTGCGTGAGATCTACGAGAACCCACAGGCTGAGGTCTACGCTGCGCCGAATGTGCTTGGCGGCCTCAATCTGCGCTTGACGAGTTCGAGCGAAGTGATGCAAGCGCGTCGCGACGCGGAAACGCAACGCAAGAAGGCAGAGCAAGCCTTCAAGGATGCGGGCGGCTTCTACGCGCCGAACAGCGAACAGATCTACATCGGCAAACCTGGACGCCGTTTGAAGCGCGATGCAAGTGGTGGCGTTGGGCGTCCGTGATCGCGCGCACGAAAATGCGCGCGGGCTTGGGAGCCGTGCAGTTGACCGCGGCACCGTTTGAACTTGCGAAGTTTGAAGTTGTGAGGAAACCATGGCAACGGCAGGACGCGATTCCACACGTGTGACCACGCAGCAGGCCGCTGCCGCAAATCCTTCGACCGACGAGCGGACGAAAGGCGCGCGAATCGTCGAGGCTGCCGGTCTGACGAAGACCTTCAGCGACTTCTGGCTGCGCGCAACCGCGCGCGCCGTGGACGGCATCGACTTTCACATCGATCGCC
>JBEIJG010000148.1:0-7219 GCA_040380385.1 Phycisphaeraceae bacterium
ATCGCGGGCGGAAGCGGCACGCGACTCTGGCCATTCTCGCGACGTGCTCGGCCGAAGCAACTTATTCCTGTCGCCGGCGGCCTTTCACTTCTCGAACTTGCGTGGCGACGCGTCGACGGCGCGATTCCCCCATCGCGGCGCATCGTGTGTGCGACAGAGTCGTTTCGAAATCCAATGTGCGAAGTGCTCGCCGAATTGTCGGAGGAGAACTTTCTCGGTGAGCCCGTCGGCCGCGACACACTCGCCGCCGTTGGGCTCGTCGCGAACGTTCTCGTCGCGCGTGACCCTCGTGCGGTTGTCGCGATTCTGACAGCTGATCACATCATCGAACCCGCCGATTTGTTTCGCGCGCGTCTTGAACATGCGTTTCAAGTGATTGAAGCGCAGCCAGAGAAGCTTGTCACGTTTGGTATTGCGCCAACGCACGCAGCAACTGGCTACGGCTACGTCGAACAGGGCGCGGAGCTTCCGCAACTCGATCGTGTGTTCGAAGTCACGCGCTTCCACGAAAAGCCCGACGCGACGCGCGCGCAGGCGTACCTTGCGCAAGGCAATTTCGTGTGGAATTCTGGCATGTTCGTCTTCGCAGCCGCTGCTATGCGCGATGCGATTGCCCGACATGATCCCGCATGCGCTGCAGGACTCGCTGCGATCGCCGCGGTGTACGACACACCGTCGCGCGCCGACACACTCGCGCGTGTGTATCCCACGCTTCCGAAACGATCGATCGATGTTGCAGTGATGGAGCCCGAAGCTGCACGCGGAAACGTGCGCGTACTTCCGCTTGAAGGACTCGCGTGGCTCGATGTCGGAAGTTGGACGAGTTTCGCAGAAACCGTTGCGGCCGATGATGCGGGCAATCGTTCCAACGCGCACTGGTGTGATCTTGGAAGCCGCGGAATGACCGTGATTTCTGATGATCCCGCGCACTTGATTGCGACGGTTGGCTGCAGTGATCTCATCGTCGTCCATACGAAAGACGCCACACTTGTTTGTCCGCGCGGCGAAGCTGAGCGCGTCAAAGCGCTCGCAGAACGTGTGCCCGAGGAGTGGCGGTAGCCCAGCATCATGCGTTACCTCGCGATTGATCTTGGAGACAAGCGAACTGGCTTTGCGTCGGGCGACGATGTCGTCGGTATCGTGCAACCACTATGGGTCGCCGAGGCCGCAACACGTGCGCTGCAGCTGAAAGCGTCGCTGCGCGTGATCGATGAGTTCGGGCCAAATCGCATTGTGATTGGGCTTCCGTTCAACATGGATGGCACGGAAGGCCCGCGCGCGAAACTTGTGCGTGAATTTGCCGCAGAACTCGCTGCGCAGTTGCCGCGATTTCCGCGTGTCGAGATTGCATTCCAAGATGAGCGCCTTTCGAGTTTCGCGGCCGAAGAACGACTCGCGCGTACGGGTCGCACGCATGGCGAGAAAAAAGCACTCCGTGATGCGCTCGCTGCCTGCGCGATTCTTGAAGACTATTTGCGCGTCTTGCGCGGCGAGACGCGTGATGTGGGTGATGCGAACGACAGCGATGACGGCGGTGACGACGCATGACTGCGCGCACGACGCTCACCGATGAACAGCGCGCCGTGGTCGAAGCGCCTGATGATGCGCATCTCACCATCCTTGCCGTTGCGGGCAGCGGTAAGACGACGACGATGGTGCATCGACTCGCAGAGCTCGCTGCGCGCGGCGTGAAGCCATCACAGATGCGCGCGGTGATGTTCAATAAGGCGGCGCAACGTTCGTTCGAAGCACGACTCGCCGCGCAACTCGCACCGCGTGGCGTTTCGGCAACAGAACTGCGTGTGCAAACCTGGCACGCGCTCGCGTATGGCATCGTGCGTCATCTTGAGTCGACAGGCGCAATCGCACGAATGCCACTCGTTGTTGAATCAGGCGAGATTCTTCGCACGCTTGGCGATGCCATTCGTGAGGAATTCGCGGATCGAAATGAGCATCCGGAAGAGGACGATGGCCGCGACGCG
This sequence comes from Phycisphaeraceae bacterium, assembly GCA_040380385.1. Taxonomy (GTDB): domain Bacteria; phylum Planctomycetota; class Phycisphaerae; order Phycisphaerales; family SM1A02; genus QWPT01. The sequence goes on from JBEIJG010000148.1 coordinate 1,983, forward strand.
GAGTCGTGTCTTGAAGCGATCCGCGAATGGAAGTCGATGCTTGTTGCACCGAAAGATGCGGGCCACGCGGACGATGACTTCCTCGTTGCCGCGTACGCGCGCTTCGAGAAACTGCGCGCAGCGCGAGGCTTTCGCACCTTCGACGATCTCGTCGTCGACGCCGTGCGCGCGCTCGAATCCGATGAGGCGCGATACGGTCTCGCGAATCGATTCGAACATCTCATCGTGGACGAGTTTCAAGATGCCGATCATGCGCAGTTTCGCTTGCTTGAGTTGCTCGCGGGATCACGCGCACGCGTCACGGTCGTTGGCGACGACGATCAAACTATTCACGAATGGCGTGGAGCGCGCAGCGCGTTCATTCGCGGCGAATTCGCGAAGCGCTTCACGGCGCATCCGCATCGTGCATTCACTCTTTCGACGAGTTTCCGCTTTGGTCCGGAGCTCGCGGCTGCGGCCGAACGTACGATTGCGCCAGGCGCCGGACGCGTTGCGAAACGCATCATCGCCGCCGACGCTGAGCAAGAGTCGCGACTTGTCGCGATTTCCGCATCGGGTAAGTCTCCTGCGGCGCTCGATCCACTCGTTGATCGATTGAAAGATCTTCAAGCGCAAGGGACACCCGCGTCTGACATCGTTGTCCTCGGGCGCTCGTGGGCGCAACTTCTTGCGTTCGAGTGGCGCATGTTGGCTGCTGGCATTCCATTCACGATGGATGAGCACGCCGCGTTTGCGAACGACCCTTCGCTCTCGCTGCTCCTTTCGTATGCACGTGCGGTTCGCACGATGCGCGTTCCGATGGACGAAGCGCTTGCACAGAACGCGGGCCGCATTCTCAATCGACCGTTCCGCGGGCTCTCACGCAAAGGCCTCGATTTCGTGCTGAAAGATGCGACGCGCGAAGGACTCACGCTCGGCGACCTCTGTTTCGACGACGACCTTCACAAGATGGCGGGGTTTCACGGTGGCGCGCGCATCGAGTTGAAGTCGCTTGGCGCCGCGCTCTCAAAAGCCGCGAGACGAGATGGATCTGAGCAAGGCGCCGCGCGGGCGATTCGCATCCTCCGCGACGAAATCGACTTCGACAAAGCACTCTCTGCAAATCGCAGTGCCGCAAGCGTTGCCGAGTGTCTACGTGCCTTCGAAGTGCTTGAAGACTTCGCGCGCGCTGCAGGCTGCTCGCTTGCCGATCTCGACGCGCGCCTTGCGTCGGTCGACACCACCCAAGGCCGCGCCGCCGCCGACTGCATTCGCGTCACAACGATTCATCGTGTCAAAGGCTTGGAGTGGGACTACGTCTTCATTCCCGAGTGCGACGAAGGTTGGATGCCGCTGCCGGGCGACGAAGAGTCGGGCTGCTTTGACAAACGCGCGAAGTCATCAACTCTCGGCCGCAGCCCCGCGATTGAAAGCGAGCGACGCTTGTTTTACGTCGGCATCACCCGTGCACGTAACGCGTGTTTCGTGAGTTGTGGCGATGACGACGCGCGTTCTCGTTTTCTGCGTGATGCACTCGGCGTCGATTCCCCGACGCGGAACCGCGTCATGCCCGACGCCCGAGCTTCGGCCGCGGACGGTTCATCTGCGGCGAGGCGACTCACCACTTCGTCAAGTAGATCCGGCCGTCCGAAAAGTTGACGGCGAACCCCCGCATCATCGGCAAGGTGCGCGGCTGCCGTTCGCAGTCATCGCTCAACACGTTGTCGATGCTCCAGTCCACGCTGTATGCACTGAGTTCAGGCAGGGGAAAGCCGGCTGGCAGGCGCTCGCGGCCGGGCGGCACACGGCCGTAGGTCTGGAGCAGGTCCTGGGTGAGATCCTCGTATTCGTCGGCGATGTTCGAGAGGATCTCCGCGGTCACCGCCGATGTGGGTTCCGCATTGCTCGCTGGGAAGACAAGCCACGGCTTCCAGCGGGCAGGCTCGCCTGCGAAATGTGCGCGCACTCGGGCGACCGCAAGGTCGGCGAGGTCAACACCGCCGATGAGAAACTTCCCGCCTGCCGCCGCCTCGCGGAGCGGCGCGAGCATGCGTTCAAAGTCCGATGCACGCAGCGCCTCCTGTGATGGAGACATCGCGCCTTCGCAGGACCACGCGTAGCCGAACACCTCGAACGCCGCCGTTTGCGCGGTGACGGTGCAGGACTCGAGGTCGGTCGCCACGGATTCCATCCGTGCCCGGCAGGCTTTCTCGAGGTGCGACGCAACCACATCCTCGAATCCCGCGTCCCACGTGAAGTTCGCCGGCAGATTGCACGCGACCAGCGCGAGGCGGTCGCGGAGCCTGTCCGCCGCCTTCTCGGGGAAGTTGGTCTTCGCCGCGACGCGCAGCGCGACGTTCGCGAATCTCCGACGGGCGTCCTCGCGGGCTTCCCGGGCTTCGATGGAGAGCTTGAGAAGCGGCCAGGCGTCCGACTCCCAGGTCGGATGCATGGTGAGACTCGCGACTTCTCGCGATCCAACCGGCACGCGTTCGTCGACGAGTGCGACGAGTTCGTAGGCGCGAACTGCCTGCAGGTATGCACGCAGGTCGGCGCGGATGCGATCGGCGAACTCGACCTCCCCCGTCAGACGGCGCATCGCCTGCGACGCGTCCGTCGACTCGATCCACGCGAGGATCTCGACGAGCGGCGCACCGAGCACGGGCGCTCCGTCGAGTGCCTGCGCGCGTTGCACGTCCACGGACGCCACCGGCACGAGGGTTCCCGACTCGATTTGCCGAAACATCGATGCGGCGCGCTCGTGTCGCTCGAGCCCGGCCTGCCGTTCCTTCGTGGTTCCGAGGACGTCCTGCCAGGACGCGGAAGTCTGTGCATGCAGTTCCGTTGCGGCGATGCGATGCACGACCGCGGGGAACTCGGCGTCGGCCGAAGCCTCCGGTACGAACCCGGTCTCCGCGGCGCGCCACCATGGACTCTGCGACGGACCGGCCTCTTGCTGAGGATCTCGCACGCACGGCCCAGGCGCGACGCGATAGAACACGGCCTCGCCGCGCTCGACGTCTCCGGTGCCTTGGGTTGCGTCACCCGTGATGTCGCGCGTGGCTCCACTCGTGGCTCCACTCGTGGCTTCACTCGTGCCCCCACTCGCGGCGCTACCGTCGCCCGCACGTTGAAACTGCACGGAACGAAGCGACCGCAAGGCACGGACGGTGCGAGGCGCCGCGGATGCATCCACTCGACTCGGCGTTGAAGATTCGGAGTCGGCGGCTTTCGCATCGGTCGCCGTCTCTCCGTCGAGCGTCACGAACATGATGACCCTGCCCGAGTTCCGCTCCATGAATGCTCGCGACATCTTGGAAAGGAACCCCCAGCTTCCCTCGGACGTTGTCCACGCCGGGTCGAGTTCGTAGACCCAATCGAGCACGCGCGCCGTGGCCGTGCCGCGGCCATCGACATGCGCGTCCTGCGGAATCGCGTCCGGCGTCACCGCCGCGAATGCGGAGGTGTTCCGAACAGGAGAGCTCGGCGCCGCGTGTGCGGATCCCGCGAAGAGAACCGAGAGAATCACGGGAAGAACGGGAATCACGGGAAGAACGGGAAGAACGGGTATCACGGAGATCTTGAGGACCTCGAGACGCGCACTCTCCGAGGTCAAAGAGTCGGTGGAGATTTGCTGGCGCAGGCGTTGCCTCCATGCGTGCATCACGAATCCCCGATCGACGAGTCAATGTCCACGCCCTGCTCCGGAGGCGCACAGTCGACGCACCCCGGCTCGAAAACCACCTTGAACTTCTTGACCTCAACCCCAGCCTTCGCCTCGGAGAAGATCGTTCGAAGGAGCGTGGTCCCAGTCTCGCCTTCCGCCTCAAGGGAGATTTCGAACCATCCGTCCGAACCGTCCGGAAGCGGCGCGGGCGGACGAATGCACATCGGAATCTTCTTCTTCATGTCGACTCTGGCGACATGACGACTCAACTGACCGCCGCTCATCGGGCCTTCCGTTCCCATTCCGAACCCAAGTGGCCACAACTGAAAGCTCCCGTTCCAAGCCGATGTAGTCTGACCCTGGCAGCAGACTTGGTGAAGCGAGACCTTCCTGCGAAGGGTCTCGGGAGCCGTATCGCTCGGCACATACCACTGCTGCATGCCCTCCTCGACAGCGCGGTTCTGGAACAACTTGCCCAGCTCGTATGAAAGCGCTTGGAGTCCTTGAGTCTCGAAGGTCATCACGGAAAGTCCACGGCCCTCGACGCACGCGCCCGTCGCACAGTCGGGTGCCGTGAGAACGAGATTCAACTCCACCGTCACGGTGGCCTCCACAATCAACGTCGCGCGTATGCCTTTCTCCGCGAGCGCGCCCTCGCCCCGGGTATACGTGTAGCGACGCGACCACTTCGCGGAGCCGTTGTGATCGCGCGACTCGTCGGTAGAGTTGGCGTTTCCGCCATACTCGGATCCACCAGGTATCGGATCGTCCGAGTCGGTGTTGAAGAACCAGAGCTTGTTCCGCACTTCGAACGGGCTCGAGGGTGTCAGAAACCTCGTCCAGCGTCGCCACCCATCCAGCCTGCATGGAATCGTGCTGCAATCGATGGAGCCATCAACGGGCTCGAGTTGCTTCGGCGGTACTGCGGAGGTGATGACCCGGTTCAGCGGCCCCTCGTGCCATCGACCGCATCGACTCGACGTCTCCTCTCCATCGCCTCCCTCCTGCGACGGAGGAGTGCCCTGACCGTGCGCGGCTGCGCACAGCAGGCTCATGACAACAAGGGCGGTGGATGCATGCTTGCGGTTCATGGCACGAGCCTCCGATCGAAGCGATTGCGAGCAGTCAGGCCGCGAAACTACGCAGGCGGTCAAGGGTGTCAAGCGAAATCGCCGACAAACGGCGCCTTCGCAGCGATCCGCTGCATCGCGATGGCTGTCGCGCAAACGAACCATCGCCGCACATGTGGCTCGATCACGGCCAGCGGGCGGCCGGCGCGTCGAGATACCAGCGGAACTCGCCGCCGATTGGTGCGATGCCCTTGATGGGCACGTCGCGCGCGGGATCGGCGCCAGTCGCGATCCGGTGGATCATCGGCGCCTTCTTCGCGCCAACGACGAGCGCACCGATGAATCGCGCGCCGTTCAGCAGCGTGTAGGTCATCGTGAGCCGGTCGGGCGGCGTCACCGCGGGGCCGCGGTTGAAGCATGCGAATCGATCGACCACCGCCAGCGCGTCGCTCCGCGGGAAGAGGCTCGCGGTGTGTCCGTCGTCTCCCATCCCGAGCAGCACGAAGTCAAGACGGTCGTGG
>JBEIJG010000149.1:0-7193 GCA_040380385.1 Phycisphaeraceae bacterium
CGTGCCTGCCGCAGATCTCGCGGCTCGGTGGCCTCGACACGTTCATCACCAACAAGATGAGCTGGTGCGAGACGAACCGCTTCCCGCACGTCACCTTCCTGTGGCGCGGGCTCGACGGAACCGAGATCCTCACGCACCTGACTCCCGGTCACAACTACAACTCGTCGATCGAGCCGAAGGACATGCTCTACGGCGAGAAAAATCTTGTCGTGCAAGACGGGCAGAGTTTTTTCTCGAGCGCGATTCCGGTGTGGCTGCAGCCCTTCGGCTTTGGCGACGGCGGCGGCGGTCCAACCGACTGGCAGATCGCGCGCGCGGAGCTCGCAGCGGATTGTGCAGGTTTGCCGCGGTTTGAACAGCATCGCGTGGACGTGTTCTGCGGCCGACTGCACGCGGGCCGTGAAGCGCTCGAAGCAGCAGGACGGCCAATCGCGGCGTGGGACGGTGAGCTTTACCTCGAACTTCACCGCGGCACGTACACGAGCCAAGCGTGGCTGAAACGGCAGAATCGCCTCGCAGAAAGTGCACTCCGCGATATTGAAGCGCTCGCATGCTCACATCCTGAGGTGACTGCGAAGGAGCGCGAGGCGTTCCGCGCCCGCATCGATCGCGCGTGGAAAGATCTGCTCCTCAACCAGTTCCACGACATTCTTCCGGGTTCATCGATCGAAGCGGTTTACAAGGATGCGCGCGCCGATCACGCGCGCATCATGGACGCGGCTGATGAAGAGCGGAATCTCCTCGAAGCCGCGTTCGCAGCGATCGCGGACACGCGCGGGATGCGTCGTCCGATGCTCGTCCGAAACACATCTTCGACGGCGCGCTGCGGCGTCGTTGATCTTGGTGGTGGCGCGCTTGTCGAAGTGAAAGAGGTTCCAGCGCTCGGCGTGCGTGTGATCGATGCCGCGGAGATTGGCGCGTTACCTGAGGCCGTTGAGGTGAAAGCGACCAAGCGTGGCGTGACGCTTTCGAATGGTGTGATCCGCGCGCATATCGATCTCGCGGGACGCATCTCGGAACTTGAGCACCTGCCCACACGCCGGATCGCAAACATGCGCGATGCGCGTGGCCGCAACCTTCCGCTCAATCAGCTCGCGCTCTACGAAGATCGGCCGCGCCGGTGGGAAGCGTGGGATACCGATCGCGATTACGAGGACAAGGTCGACTTCATCGATGGCGATTGCGAAATCGCGGTGGTCGAGGCGCATCCGCTGCGTTGCGCGGTGAAGGTGGAACGCTCCATCGGCGAGAAGAGCCGCATGTGGCAGACGTATCGACTCGATGCAGCAAGCGGACGGCTCGAAGTATTCACCGAGGTCGAGTGGCACGAGACGCAGCGGCTTCTCCGTGCGTTGTTCCCGTGCGGGGTTCGCGCGCGCAATGCGTGGTTCGGCACGCAATACGGTGCCATCGAGCGGCCCATTCATCGCAACACCAGTTGGGAAGAAGCGCGATTCGAGGTTCCTGGCCACGCGTGGATGGATGTCGCGGAGCCGGGCTTCGGTGTCGCAATTCTCGACGATGGCCGCTACGGCCGCAGTGCGCTCGCGAGTGCGCATGGCGCAACGCTCGGGCTGTCGCTCCTCAAGAGCCCGCTCTTCCCCGACCCGAACTGTGACCGTGGCGCGCATGCGTTCACCTACGCGCTCATGCCGCATGCGGGCGATTGGCGCGCGGCTGGCGTCGATCATGCGGCCGATTGCCTCCGTGAGCCGCTCCGCGCGGTCGCACTGAAAGCCGGGAAAAAGGGCGCACTGCGCGGTGCGTGGGCGCCGTTCGATGTGCTTGCATCGCAGCCGATGCGCGTTGAAATCAGCGCGTGGAAGCCAGCGGAAGATGGTCGCGGTCGCATCCTGCGGTTGGTCGAAACGCGCGGCGCGCGGGGCGACGTCCAGATCTTCTGGAACATCGACGCGAAGCGCGTGACACCTGTGGATCTCCTCGAGCGGCCGCTCGAGCGCCTACATGAGCGCGAGGGCGTGGCGCACTCGCCGGGTGCTGCCACCATGCTGCGCTTGAATCCGTTCGAGATCGTGACGTTGCGGGTCGATTGAAGCGAAGTGTTGCTGCGCCGCATGGTGCTCGCCTGCTGCGATCGCCGCAGTTGGGCTGTATCCTGCGGCGATGCGCATGACGCTTTTCGACTGGCTCGTCCCGATCGTACTCATCGCAGGACTCGCAGTCGTCGGAATTGCCACACGGCGCCATGGACGCAGCGTGGCGGGCTTCCTTGCTGCGAATCGCTGCGCTGGCCGCTACCTCATCGCGCTTGCAGATGCGCGCGCCTCGATCGGCCTTATCACACTCGCGTGGTATTTCCAACAGAACTACGACGTTGGTTACACGAGCGTTTGGTGGGGACTCGCCGAAGGCCCGGTGATGATCTTTCTCGCACTGACGGGTTGGGTCGCCTATCGCTATCGCCGTACGCGCGCACTCACGCTCGCGCAGTTTCTTGAGATGCGGTACGACCGAAATTTCCGCGTCTTCTGCGGCGCGCTCGCGTTTGTCGCTGGGCTTCTGAACTACGGCGTATTCCCAGGCATCAGCGCACGCTTTCTGATCCACATGATGGGGCTGCCTGCAGCATTCACCCTCGGCGGATTCGAACTCGACACATATCTCGTCTTCATGACCTTGATGCTGTCGACCGCACTTTTCTTCATCTTCCTCGGCGGCCAAGTGACGGTGATGGTCACCGACTTCTTGCAAGGTGCTTTCTGTAATCTCGTGTTCGCGGCGCTTGCGGTCTACCTGCTTTTTGTCTTCCCGTGGAGCGATCTCAGCACCACGTTGCTCTCGGTGTCGAATGGCAAATCGCTCGTCAATCCCGCGCCGTCATCGCTGTCGGCTGAGGAGAATTTCAACGTCACGTATTGGGCGATTCAGGTCGTGCTCATTCTCTACACGGCGAAGGCATGGCAAGGCGACCAAGGCTACAACGCGGCAGCCGCCACTCCACACGAATCGAAGATGGCGAACATCTTGAACGGGTGGCGATTCCGCGTGTTCATGCTGATCACGCTGATTGTTCCGCTCTGTATTCGCACGCTTCTCGAGAACCCTGCTTATGCGGAGACGGGTGCGGCGGTACGCGAGGCAGTGGCTGCGATTCCGCCAGAGCAAGTGAGCGAATTGCGCACGCCTGTTGCGCTCGGATTGATGATCCCGGCGGGGTTCCTTGGCTTCGTGATTGCGGCGATGTTCGGCGCGTATCTCGGCACTGACAACACATATCTGCACTCGTGGGGATCGATCTTGGTGCAGGACGTGATCATGCCGATTCGACGACGTCTCGGTGGCGGCGAGCTCTCGGCGCGAGCGCATATTCGCGTCATCAAGGTGGCGATTTTCTGCGTCGCGGTGTGGGGCTTCGCGTTCAGCGCGATCTTCCGTTCACCTGATCAGCGAATCGCGATGTACTGCAATCTGTCTGCGAGCCTCTTCTATGCGGGTGCTGGTTGCGCCATCATCGGCGGGCTCTATTCGCGACGCGGCGGAAGCCTGTCGGCGTGGGCGGGCATGCTCACTGGTGTTGTCATCGCAGCAGTGGGGCTCTTCGCGCAAGAGTTCTCAAAGACGTGGGCGCCTTGGGAGCAATCTTTCCCACCTGCGCACGCGTTCCTCTCGTGGGTGAAGACCTTTAACGGCCAACTGCTCGGTTTCTTTGCGATGGCTGCCGCAACTGTGGTGTATGTCGCGTGCGCGATCGCGCGGCCCGCGAACTTTGATCTCGATCGACTGCTGCACCGCGGCAAGTATCGCGTTGAAGACAATGAGGAGGCCGCGATCGAAACGGATCGCAAACGCTCCTTCTGGGAGAAGATTGGTATCGACCGCAACTTCACAGGTTGGGATCGCGTGGTGACGTGGGTCACGCTGTCGTGGCCGATCGCTGGCACGTTGCTCTTCGCAGCGGTGACTCCGTTCTTATTCCTCGCAGCGCCGCCATCAGATGCCTCATGGCTTGGCTTCTGGCAGGGCTACACCTACTTCACGCTTGTGGTTGGTACGTCTGTTGTGATTTGGTTCACGATCGGCGGGTTCCGCGATCTTCGTCGCATGTTCCAATTGCTCGAAGAGCGCGGAACGGACGCGCATGATGATGGAACGGTGCGAGAAGGTGCATCAGAAAAACGCGCCTCGAAAGAGAGTTCAAACGATGGCTGACTTTCGGCGCCTTCCAGTACCTCAGGACGGTTGGGCTGTGCGCGTCGAAGGTGGCGAGGGATCGCCGCTGGTCGCCGATGCAGTCATCGAGGTTCCACCGTATGCGGCCGCATCGATTCACTCGGTACTGTCACGCGCGGGCATCGAACAACCGTGGCAGGGTGAGCGTGCGGAACTCGACAGCGAATGGGTCGGGCGTTCAGCGTGGACTTTCGCGCGTGAAATCGACGTGCCGTCGCGCGACGATGGCGCACACTGCGCGCTCGTGATCGAAACAATCGATGGACCGTGTGAGGTCGCGCTCGGCGGCGTGGTGTTGGGTGAGCACGCGAGTGAGCATATTCCGTTTGAGGCGCGTGTTCCTGATGAACTACGCGGGACACGCGCTGTGCTCGCGTTGCGTTTTCATGCGCCGGTGACAGAGGTTCTTGGATGGCAAGAGAAACTCGGCGCGCGTCCCGTGAACGGTGATTGGACGCCGTTCTGTTTCGCACGCAGCGCAGCGTGCGGATTTGGCTGGGATTGGGGCCCGCGCGTCGCAGGCGTCGGCTTCTACGGCGCACGGTTTGATTGTTGGAATGAGACGCGTATCACGAGCGTATCGGTCGCACAGCGTTGGAATGATGACGGCACGGTGACAGTGCGAGTGACGCCATTCGGCGACTTCGATCGTGCGCGTCTCGTTTGCGTGGTGCGCGAGCGTGAGGGTTCGAATGGGCAGCCTGCAGCGCGTATCGAGTGCAACGCGCATGGTGAAGCGACTCTTGCGCCAGCGCGTCGATGGACCACGTGGGACCGCGGTTCAAACGAGGGCACGTGGTGGAATGCGATGGTCGGTGTTCGCGATGAGCGCGGCACATTCAAACTGCTTGCAACGACGCGCTTCGCACTGCGACGCGTCGAACTCGATACGTCTCTCGACGAAATCGGTCGGCGATTCCGCTTCATACTGAATGGCGAACCTCTTTTTGCGCGCGGCGCGAATCTCATTCCGCCTTTGCTTGGCGCGCGGCACGAATTCGATTGGTTCGACGAGATGCGCCGCTATCGCGACACCGGCTTCAACATGGTGCGCGTGTGGGGCGGTGGGAACTATCTGCCCGACGCGTTCTATGAAGCGTGCGACGAACTCGGCATTCTCGTCTGGCAAGATTTCATGTTTGCGTGCGCGACGTATCCAGAAGATGAGCCGTTCATGTCACTCGTGACGCGCGAAGCGGCGCATCAGGTCGCGCGGCTTTCGCGCCATCCGTCGCTGGCGCTCTGGTGTGGCGGTAACGAAGACATCCTTGCATGGTGGAGTTGGGGTTGGAAAGATCGACTTGCGCCAAATCAGTCGTGGGGCAAGAAGTACTGGCTTGAGACGCTGCCTGCTGCGGTCGCTGCGCACGACGCGGGAACTCCGTACTGGGCTGAGAGTCCGTACTCAGGTTCGATGGAGATTCATCCAAACGATCCTGACCACGGAGATCGTCACACATGGGATGCAGAAGCGAAGATCGAAGGCTACCGCGCGATTCTTCCGCGTTTCTCAAGCGAGTTTGGTCATCAGTCGCCGCCGTGTTGGCAAACGATTCTGGAGGATTGCCTCGCGCCGACGCGTGATCCAGAAACGATGTCGGCAGCCGAGCTTGTGGACGCGTTGAAGCTTCGGCAAAAAGCGTGGGGCGGCGATGAGTTTCAATACAAACCATTTCTTGCAGCGCGCTTCCGCGAGGCGCAGAGCGCGCGCGAATATGTCGCGCAATGCCAGCATCTGCAGGCGCGTGCGATGAGTGTTGCGATGCGTTGGTTGCGCGCAGGTGCACCACGCTCGATGGGCGCGCTCATCTGGCAGTGGAACGATGTGTGGGCTGGGCATTCGTGGTCCTTGCAAGATGTCGCCGGTCGCGCAAAGCCAGCGTGGCATGCAGTGCGGCGAGCATGCAGCGCGCGCGGAATTTCGATCGAGCCCACTGGGCGATTTACGAATGTGGCCGTTGGAACACCGCCGACGATTTCGGGACAACTGCAAGTCGTCGTGTGGGATGACGCGGCGTTCCGCAATGCGGAGGAATTCGCGCGGCGTTCGCTTCGCGTGCGTCTCGAGCGCATCGACTTTGATCGAAGAGTTCTCGCGTCTGAGCGCATCACGCTTGAGCCGTTTGTGGAGTGTGGGCTTCCCGCGGCGACGCTGCGTGGAGACATCCCCGCGCGTTTCCTCGATGGTTTTCAAGAGGGGCGAGAAGCACTCGTTGCGTTCGTCGAGGAAGAACCGTCGTACGGGCGCGCGACGGAGTTCCTTGCTGATGACGCGGTGATGCAACTTGTCCGTCCGAGCGCGCAACCGCTTCTCGAGCCGGTGCGTAGTGATCCGCAGCGGTTCCGTGCGACCACGGTCATTCGCGAGATGTGGATTGATCAGAGCTGGCCGCGACTTCGTGGGAACGATCGCGCAGCGGTAGAAGGGGTCGACTTCGAGGAAGTGGCAGCACTCGAGAAGGCGGCGCTCGCAACGAACTGGCGGACGTTGCTACCGGGCGACGAGATCGTGCTCCCGATTGCCGAGCAGCTTCAATGGTGGTCGGCGAATCACTTTGTGAAGTGAGGCGTCGTACATCGACGGCGGCGCTGGGTGATTCGCGCACGTCTCTGGCCCCGTACTGAGCGGGCGAGCATGCCTGAATTTTGAAGAAATTGCGCGAGAGAAAATTGCGCGAAACTTTTTGCCAGACTTTCGGGAGCAGGCGAATTGACGCGGTAGTTTCCTCGAGTCGAAACGGTGTGTGAGAACGCAGGGGGTGTGCGAGCGCGTGTGCGGACGCGTCCGATGTTGCATGCACCTCAGGCGTGGCGAGATTCAACTGAACGATGCGCATGGGAGCGCAGAAGGGGGATGGATCGTGATTGCATGTCTCTATTCCATGAGTGGTACATCGAGTGGTACATCGAGTGGTACATCGAGTGGTACATCGCAGGCCGGTGAAGCAGAGGAAGGCCAATCGAGAAACAGATCGAACAACGGGGAATCGCCAACTCGGGCA
>JBEIJG010000150.1:0-7163 GCA_040380385.1 Phycisphaeraceae bacterium
ACCGTCCTCACCGGTGGTAGCACGCTGGCGACCGCGATCATTCTCATCGTCCTCGGTGGCACGGGCATTCGGCCGTTTGCGTACACCTTCCTGATCGGCCTCATCGCAGGTACGTTTAGCTCGGTGGCAATCGCAGCTCCGCTCGTGTACAGTCGCCGAGAGGAAGAGATTGAGCGCGCGAAGGCTGCAATTACTCCGACGTCGAAGACATCGGGACCTGCAGCGCAGCCCGCTTGATCAAACTCCAAACATTCCACGAGTGCTCGCCGGAACGGATGCCGGAGCACGAGCCTCGTTCGCAGTTGCGAGACCATCGCGGTTCGTTTACAGCACGTTTTCAGTACGCTTTCCGTACGTTTGAAATACTTCGAGTACCAAGCGTCACTCGGAGAAACGCACGAAAACGTGCTTCTGCATAGACGTTCATCGACGGTCCTAGACGGTTATAGACATCGAGCATCTCATGTCGAACGGTTCCAAGATCGTTGCTATCTCTGCTGTCGCTCTCCTTGGTGTGGCAGGCGTGTACTACATCGCCTCCACTCCGTCCGCCTCCAACAACAAGTCATCGACCACCGCGAAGGAGAGCGGTGCTCCGTCGACGACAGGTGCGGTTGCTTCGAACAACCAAACCAACATGCCGCCGACGCTCACATTGACGCCGACGGTGACGCCGACGGTGCCAGGCACCGCGAGCACCTCCGGCACTGCAACGAACGCAGCGGGAGCGGGCACTTCGCCGACGCCAACCGGCACCATGGCCAACGCAGGCGCGCGTCCACAGCCGCCATTTGTTCCGGGCGCCGCGACGAACGCTGGCACCGGCAAGGGTGATGTTCCAAGCGGCACCACGAACATTGGAACGACAAGTGGAGTGACGAATGGAGTGCCCGGCACGAACGGCTTCTCCAACACGAACGGTGCAGCGTTCGCGACCAACGCAGGTTCGAATACGAGCACTGGCGCTACCAGTCCGGGCGTCGGCAGCCCGACCAATACGGCTGCTCCACGCATCGTCAATGGCATCACCATTCCTGCCTCAGGTTCAGCGTCGGGCAGTGCAACGAACTCGGGAGCGTCAGGCGCTGGCGCTCCGACGACGACTACAGGCGGAACCAACCTCGCAACGGGAAGCCCAACGCCTACCGGCGCGGGACTTCCGACCGGTTCGACCCCGACAACATCGAATACGGGTGGCTTTGGCGCGACGGGCCCGTCAGGCGGAACGCCGACAACCGGCGCTTCATCGTCGAGTTCCGAGCGCACGCACGTGATCGCCTCGGGTGACACGTTCGAAGCACTCGCACAGAAGTACTTCAACGACAGCAACAAGTGGCAGCTCATCGCCAAGGCGAATCCAACCGTCGAGCCGGAGCGCCTCAAGATCGGCCAGAAGATTCGTATCCCCGCTGGTGGTTCGACGGCGACGCTCGCCGCAGACACCTCAGCGCAGTCGGTCACGTCGCCTGCGCGCACCGCGGGCGCGACCGGTGGAAACCTCCACACGGTCGCCAAGGGTGACACCCCTTCCTCGATTTCGCGCAAGTACTACGGCAGCGACAAGTACTGGCGTCAGATCCTCGCAGCCAACAAGGGCGCGACGGAGAAGAACCTCAAGGTTGGACAGAAGTTGACGATTCCAGCGAAGGACAGCATCGTTGGTGCGGAAAACGTCGGCGGACGCGGTTCCTGATCGCGCAGTCGCAGACGACCTCGCGAGCAGATCGATAGAAGTTCTTCAATGCAGTGGGAGGTGCTCAGCGCCTCCCACTGTCCTTTTTCCTACGTCGAATCGGTTGCTCAGCGGCTTCGCCCACGAAGAGGAAGCCGCTATTCTCTCCGCTTCAATTTCTGGCGTCATCTTGGTCGTCAGTGGTGGAGCTCAATCATGTCTACGAAGGTCGTTCTCATCCCTGGTGACGGTATTGGTCCCGAAGTTGCGGAGGCGGCGCAGCGCGTGATTGACGCGAGCGGCGCAGACATCGCGTGGACAGTTCGCCACGCCGGCGAAGCTGCGCTCGCGGCGGGCGAGAAGCAACTGCTCCCACAGTCGACGCTCGACCTCATCGCCGAGTACGGCGTTGCGCTCAAGGGCCCATGCACGACGCCGGTCGGAACAGGTTTCCGTTCGGTGAACGTGCTCTTGCGCAAGACGCTCGATCTCTACGCTGCGGTTCGCCCGATTCGCACGATGGCGGGCGTTCACTCGCGCTACGAGAATGTTGACCTTGTGATCGTTCGCGAGAACACCGAGGGGCTCTACGCAGGCATCGAGAATGAGATCACGAAGGGCGTGACGACCAGCATCAAAGTTGCAACTGAGGCAGCGTCGCGTCGCATCGCCGACTACGCGTTCCGCTACTGCCGCGAGCGTGGCCGCAAGAAAGTCTCGGTCTTCCACAAGGCGAACATCATGAAGTTGACCGACGGTCTCTTCATTCGCTGCGCGCGCGAAGTGCATGACGCGCACTACCAAGACATCGCGTACGAAGAAGTGATCGTCGACGCTGCTTGCATGAAGATGGTGCAGGACCCGACGAAGTTCGACGTCATTCTTGCGGAGAATCTCTACGGCGACATCATCAGCGACCTCTGTGCTGGCCTCGTCGGCGGACTCGGCGTGACGCCCGGCGCGAACATCGGCGAGAAGGGTGCAGTGTTCGAAGCTGTGCACGGATCTGCGCCAGACATCGCGGGTAAGGGCGTTGCGAATCCGCTCGCGCTCGTCATGTCGGGCGTCATGATGCTGAACTGGCTTTCGGTCCGTCGTTCGGAGCCGCGTTTCGCCGAGTGCGCGACGCGTATTCGACGCGCGTACGACCGTGCGCTCACGGAGGGCGCGACCACGCGCGATCTCGGTGGCAAGCTCGGCACGATGGAATTCGCAGACGCGCTCGTCGCGCGGCTCTGAGGCGAATCCTCGGGACATCTGGGCAAAGTTTTCGCCTCGTCCTCGCCTCGTCCTCGCCTCGTCCTCGCCTCGTCCTCACTTCGTTCTTGCGACCGAACTTCATCCCGAGCGCCGCGCGGAGTGTCGTCTGGAGCACGTTTCCTACCACGCCGATTACACGATTCCCCTCCCTGAGGGGCACGCGTTCCCCATGGGGAAGTACACGGCGCTCTACGAGATCCTGGTGGCAGAAGGCTTGGTCGGTGCGTGGAACTTGCATGAACCGCAAGAGTGCTCGTGGGAGACAATCGCGCTCGCGCACGATGAGGCGTATCTCGCAAAACTTCGCGATGGAACGCTGACGCGCGACGAGCAGCGCCGGATCGGCATGGAGTGGTCGCCTCAGTTGGTGCGGCGCGCGCGCCTCGCCGTGCAGGGCACCATCGATGCGGCGAGAGCCGCGCTCTCAAATCAGTGGCACATCGCGGCGAATCTCGCTGGTGGAACGCATCACGCGATGCGAGATACGGGCGAGGGGTACTGCACGCTCAATGATGTCGCGGTCGCAGCGCGGTGGCTCCAACGCGAAGGACTCGTACGCCGCGTTCTTGTTGTGGATCTCGACGTGCACCATGGCAACGGCACCGCATCGATCTTCACAGGCGATCCATCGGTGTTCACGTTCTCGATGCACGGTGAACGCAACTTTCCGCTGAAGAAGCCGCCGTCGTCGCTCGACGTTCCGCTCGAAGATGGACTCGAAGATGACGCGTACATCGCGATGCTCGCGCAGCATCTTCCGATTGCGGTGGCGCGCGCGAATGCGGATGTCGTCTTCTATCTCGCGGGCGTTGATGTTGCGAAGGGCGACCGCTTCGGACGACTCGCGCTCACCGAGCGCGGAATCGCCGCGCGTGATTCCATGGTGCTTGAACTGCTCTGGAAACGGGGCAGATTGCCGACGTGCATGCTGCTTTCGGGCGGCTACGCACTCGGCGAAGACGGCAAGACTTCATCGCAACGTACGGCTGAAAGGCATGCGATTGCGCATCGGGTGGCTGCGCAACTCTGGAAGGGATGAACGCATGAGTGCATGAGCGCGATTTTCGCGGCGAAGTCGTCGCGTGTGCGATTGAGAGACGCGTGATGTGCCATCAGACTGCGCGTCGCATACGCGCCGCTTGCGCCTACGCAATTCGTCGCGTGAGAGCAGCCTTCTCAGCAGCCTCACGCTGGCGTGCAAGCAACTGTTCTTGAACGCGTGCCTGAAGTCGCGCTTCAGCGAGCTGTGCGACGACATCCGGATTCACCATCATGCACGGGTGACCGGCGGCATCGGCGAGTGCGCGTACTTCGAGATACACCTCGCGCAGTGTGTCCGCGCGAAGGTCGCTTTGATGGAGTTGCTCACTCGGCAGTCGTTCGAGTCGATCCGACATGTGGGAAAGATCGGCAGAACTCAAGCGAGATCTTGAGGAGAACGTGGCGCACATCGTCCCGCGATCGTGTCGCGTGCACGGGTGTGACAGATGAAGGACTTGTCCGGCCACAGGGCCACAGAGCATCGTGGGCGCGCGGTGCGGAGCATGGCTCCCACGCGAATTACGACCCCTCATCGCCAACGGGTGCCGGCATCGAGGGGACTTTGCCGTTTCCGCGCGAAGAGTCGGTCAAGGTGATCCGCGTGATCGCGTAGTTCGAGTCGACCGAGACGCCCGGCGCCCGCCAACCCCAGACTGCGTAGCGATCGGCGCGTTCGTATCCATCGGGAACGATCTTGAACGCAAACGGTGTGCAATTCTCCAAGCCATCAACGTTCGCAAACCCCTTGATCGGGCCGTTCTTCATGCGCGTCGCGATGCCCTTCATCCGCATCTCCATGGGATCGAAGGGAATCCAACCGATGTCGTTCAGGAAGAACTCGCCAATGAAGCGGAACTTCGAGCGCGTCTGCTGTGATTGCGTCTGACCGTCCTCGTCGATGCAGTACACCATGCGCGCAGGGATTCCGATCGCGCGAAGACCCGCGACGCAGGTTGCACAGAGTTCGACCGGAGAGCCGCGACCCGCTTCAACGCCCCATGCGGTGTTGTCCGGAGAAAACGCGATACCGCGGAGTGAACCATCCGGACCAAACTCACTCGTCCCGCCGGAAATCGATTTGAAGCGTCCGGCGATGGCGGCGACTGCGTTGCGAGCCGCAATGAATGGCGAGGCCGAGCGCGCGCCGCCCGGAGTGGAGCCATCGGCGATCGCGAGCAGCGCGGGAATCGTCGGATCGATGCCGAATTCCTTCTGCAGATACCGCTCGAGTTTCGCGTCCCATTTGCGCGGCCACGTCGAGCGCGCGGCCATGTTCTCGTCGACGTCGAGTTCCCAACGCTGCACGCGCCAGACAGCCGTCGTGCGAATCTCATTTTGCCCTTGCGGGTTCTGCGGCTGAATTGGGAAGACGAGGTTTGCCTCGGGGCCTGCGGACGAGCGCGTAAACACGGTCGCCGGGTCGAGCCTCGTTTGCATGCCGTCGATCGTGATGCGCGCATCGAGCGTCGTGAAGTCGGTGTCGCACCAACTGGTTCGCAGCAGCACTGGAAATGCAATCTTCGATTGAGGCCCGAATCGATAGGGCATCGATTGGTAACCCGCTGGCACTTGTTGCCCGGGCGTCAGTCGGCGACTCGGATTCGCGTCACTTGATCCGTAGAGCGAAACCTCGAGTTTCATCTCGCGGATTTTCGGGTCGCTGCGCATCATCGCGACGCTGGCGGCGGGCGGCGGTGTTGGCGCAGAAGGCGCGGTGGGGGTCGTCGTCGGAGGCGCGGGAGGACTCGCAGGCGGAACATTCTGCGCGACCGAAAGACTTGACGCCGTTGCGGCGAACAGACACGCCGCGCAACGACTGACGAGCCTGAGATGACGCGCCTTGGGCGAGCGGGGATTCGCGATCGAGCGCATGACGTTCCTTTCTTTCAACTGATGAGCTCAACTGATGAGCGTTTTCATGCTGGTCGGATCAAAGAGGTGCTGCAGCGAGTTCACAAACTGCGCGAGCACGAGATTGAGCACGATGATGGAGAGGAAACTCGCGACGAAACTCTCGGTGGCCGCGCGGCCGACACCCGTCGCGCCGCCAGAACAGTGAAATCCCTTGTAACAACTGATGAGTCCGATCGCGAGACCGAACGCTGCACTCTTCGCGATACCAGTCAATGGATCCCATGCCGAAACGAAGATCGCTGTGTAGTGCCAATAGTCGGCATTCGTCACGCCGAAGTAGCCTGTGACGATCGCCCACGCACCCATCGAGCCCACGACATCCGAGTAAATCGTGAGAAGAGGCGTCATGAT
This sequence comes from Phycisphaeraceae bacterium, assembly GCA_040380385.1. Taxonomy (GTDB): domain Bacteria; phylum Planctomycetota; class Phycisphaerae; order Phycisphaerales; family SM1A02; genus QWPT01. The sequence continues at coordinate 6,239 of JBEIJG010000150.1, forward strand.
GAGGCACGCCATCACGCGCGGTACGACAAGTGTTCGGACGGGATCGGCCGACATCGCGCGCATCGCGTCAAGTTGTTCGGTGACGCGCATCGAGCCGAGTTCTGCCGCGAGTGAGCCGCCGACGCGGCCTGCGAGCATCACCGCCGCGAGCACAGGGCCGATCTGCTTCGTCACGGCTGAATTGATGACGCCGCCCATTTGCTGCTCTTGCCCGAGTGCTGCGAATTGATCGTAACCTTCGAGCGCGAGAATCATCCCGATGAAGCCACCGGTGATCGCGACAACCATCACGCTTGCCGCACCAACCGCGTAGAACTGCGGACCGATTTGACGCCAGCGAAGCCAACTTCGCGGCTCAAAGATCGCCATGCGCAGCGCGGTTCCCGCGAAACGCGCAAAGCGACCGAAGCCGTCCAGCGCGAGGAGCGCCGACCAACCGATGTAGGCCCCAATGGATGCGAAGAACTGAAGCGCCTGCGGCATGGAGTGGCAGGGTATACGCAAGCCGCGTACGCCGATCGGAGTGAAAGGCGGGAGACGCATGGATCAAAACAAAACCGGCGGTCCGACCGAAGTCGGACCGCCGGGTGTTGTCATGCAACTCAACGTCGAACCATTGGACGACGTTGATGGGTTTGCTTAGAGGCAGGATCCCCATGCGCCGAGGAGCGCAGAGAGGTCAGCCGCGTCGACAGCGCCGCTGCCGTCGACATCGCCGACACCCGCACCGCCCCAGTTGCCGAGGAGCGCCGAGAGATCCGACGCCGCGACGACTCCGTCGCCGTCGATATCCGCCGGGCATGCCGGACCGGTCTCGTAGACGCAACCCTTCACGCCGGCGCCAGGAGTCTCAGAGCCTGCTGGAGCCGTGGCTGGGTCGAAGACGCCAATCGTGTACTCCTCGCTGCCTGGGCAGAAGGAGATC
>JBEIJG010000151.1:0-7149 GCA_040380385.1 Phycisphaeraceae bacterium
GGCAGTGGAGGAGCATCATGAGCGATCGACGTGGAATCATTCTCGCAGGCGGTAGTGGCACACGCCTTCATCCGATCACGAAGGGACCAAGCAAACAGCTGCTTCCGGTCTACGACAAACCCATGATCTACTACCCGCTGAGCACACTGTTGCTCGCGGGAATTCGCGACATTCTCGTGATCACCACGCCGCATGATGCGCCGATGTTCCACGCATTGCTCGGTGACGGAAGCGCGTGGGGCATCAACCTTCAATTCGCGGTACAGCCGAAGCCCGAAGGTCTCGCGCAAGCGTTCATCATCGGCGAGAGTTTCGTTGGCGGTCGACCAAGCGCGCTCGTCCTCGGCGACAACATCTTCTACGGCACCGAATTGCAGCGGCGCCTGAAGGAAATCTCAGGACAAAAGAAGGGCGCGACGGTGTTCGCGTATCACGTGGCGAATCCCGAAGCGTACGGCGTCGTGGAGTTCGACGCGCAAAAGCGTGCGAAGTCGATTGAGGAGAAACCCAAGCAACCGAAGTCAAACTACGCGGTCACGGGGCTGTATTTCTACGACACCGACGTGGTGGAGATTGCCAAGGCTGTGAAGCCTTCGTGGCGTGGTGAGCTTGAAATCACGAGCGTCAACCAAGCGTATCTCGAGCGTGGCGATCTTGAGGTTGAACTCCTCGGTCGTGGCAGTGCATGGCTTGATACCGGGACGTTTGACACGCTCTTACAGGCGGCCCAATTCGTGCAGACTCTTGAAGCGCGGCAAGGACTACGTATCGCGTGCCCAGAAGAGATCTGTTGGCGCAACGGTTGGATTGATGATGCTCAACTCGAAAAACTCGGAAACGAAATCGGGAAGAGCCAATATGGACAGTACCTGTTGCAAATGCTGAAGCATCGCGACTGAAGTACAACAGCAAGCGACTTTCCCATGGACGTGATTGCAACAGAGATTCCCGATGTACTTGAACTCGCGCCAAAGGTCTTTGGTGATGAGCGCGGTTTCTTTCTCGAGACTTGGAACGAGCGGGTCTATCGCGAGGCGGGCATACCGTCGGCGTTTGTGCAGGACAACTGGTCGCGCTCGCGGCGTGGGATTCTTCGTGGGTTGCACTATCAGATGCATCAGCCACAGGGCAAGCTCGTTCGGGTGACGCGCGGCGCGGTGTTTGATGTCGCGGTTGATTTGCGGCGATCAAGCCCAACGTTCGGGCGGCATGTGGGACGCGTTTTGAGCGAAGAGAACAAGCGCGCGCTGTGGATTCCGCCGGGATTTGCGCATGGCTTTCTTGTGATTTCAGACGAAGCAGACTTCGCCTACAAGTGCACAGAGTTCTACGCGCCGCAGTTCGATCGAACCCTCGCGTGGAACGATACGACGGTTGGTATCCAGTGGCCGCTCGAACTCGTCGGCGGAGTTGAGGGTGTGCAGCTTTCTGAGAAGGACCGCACGAAAGCAGCCACCTGGCTGACGGCGGAGACGTTCGCATGAGTTCTGCTTCGCGTTCTTCATGGCAACACTCATCACACGCGCGACCGCTTCGAAAGGTGTTCGTCACCGGCATGGGCGGGCAGTTGGCGCGCGAACTCGTCGCAACCGCAGCAGATGGCGTTGAGATCGTTGCACTCGACCAATCGCAACTTGATATCTGCGACCGTGACGCTGTTCTTCGTGTGGTGCATGAAGTTTCGCCAGACGTGATTTTCAACGCCGCGGCGTTTACGGCCGTCGATCTTGCGGAAAAAGAGCCTGCGTCTGCGGATCGGGTGAATCATCTTGCGGTTGGCTTTCTCGCCGAAGCCGCAAGCGTGTCGGGCGCAAGGCTCGTCCATGTCTCGACCGATTACGTCTTCGATGGGCTCTCGCCGCTGCCGTACCAGCCCGACCACCCCACAGCTCCGGCGTCGGTCTACGGTCGTACGAAACGCGACGGTGAGTTGGCGGCACTTCGCGCACCGGACGCCCTCGTCGTACGAACGGCCTGGGTGTACGCACACCATGGAAAGAATTTCGTCGCGACCATGCTGCGATTGATGCATGAGCGCAGCGAAGTACGCGTGGTGTCCGATCAAGTTGGAACCCCAACGAGCGCGAACGGTCTCGCGCGTGCACTTTGGAAATTGGTCGGCGCGGGGGCAACAGGCATGCATCACTGGACCGACGCAGGCGTTGCGAGTTGGTATGACTTCGCCGTGGCCATTCACGACGAAGCTGCGGCGCTTGGCGCAGAAAATGTTGGACGTGCGCGCGTGATACCCATTCGAACCGCCGACTATCCGACGCCGGCGCGTCGACCCCCGATGAGCATCCTCTCGAAGGATTCTGCGTGGGCGTTGATCGGCCCGGCGCGGCATTGGCGCGAAGAACTCCGCGAGGTTTTGTCGCGGATGGAACTCCCAAGGTGAGTGGAGTCCATCGAGGACGGTCCACTGCTAGAGATTTCTGTCCGAATCGCCGATACGTGAGTACACCGTGACCTGAACAGATCGATACGTGAACAGAGAGCCATGAGACCCCTCGAGAGCAGCATGAGCCAGCACAAGACCATCCTCGTTACGGGCGGCGCCGGATTCATCGGTGCGAACTTCATCCGTCATCGACTCTCGACCGCGGCAACCGATCGCATGGTTGTGCTGGACGCGCTGACGTACGCCGGAAACCGCGCAAACCTCGCGGGCTGCGATCCATCGCGCATCGAGTTTGTGCACGGCGATATTCGCGATACCGCGCTTGTCGAGCGTTTGTTGCGTGAGCATGCAATCGCGACCATTGTGCATTTCGCCGCCGAAAGTCATGTGGACCGATCGATCTCGGGACCTGACGCGTTCATCGACGCGAACGTGAACGGAACGCACTCGCTTCTCAAAGCGGCGCGTGCGGTGTGGCTCGCGGGCAGCGGAATCCCGCACCGGTTCCACCATGTCTCGACCGACGAGGTGTATGGCTCGCTTTCGCCGACCGACCCGCCATTCGCGGAAACCAATCAGTATCAGCCGAACTCTCCATACTCGGCGAGCAAGGCCGCGAGCGATCACTTGGTGCGCGCGTATCACCACACGTTTCATCTCGATGTAACGACAACGAACTGTTCGAACAATTACGGTCCGTTCCAGTTCCCTGAGAAGCTGATTCCGCTGATGATCGTGCATTGCCTGCACGGAAAGCCGCTCCCAATCTATGGCGACGGCATGAACGTGCGCGACTGGCTGCATGTGGATGACCATTGCCGCGGTATCGAACTCGCGCTTGAGAAGGGGCGTGTCGGCGAGGTGTACAACATCGGCGGCGAGAACGAGCGGCCGAACCTCGAGATCATCCAACGACTCACGTCAGCGATCGATGCGGCATTCGCGGCCGATGCATCGCTCGCAGCACGGTTCCCTGATTCTCCGGCTGCTCACGGCAAGCCATGCTGGTCGCTTGTGACGTATGTCAAGGATCGTCCGGGCCACGATCGTCGATACGCGATTGATCCGCGGAAAGCGCGCGCAGAGCTCGGCTACCGTCCACATGAGACGTTCGAGACCGGCCTTGCGAAGACCATCGCTTGGTATCTCGCGAACGAATCGTGGTGGCGTGCAGTGATGGACGGTTCGTATCGAAACTGGATCGAAACGAATTATGCGCAGCGCGCGTGATGAGTGAGAGCTTGCAGAGACTTGCGCCGATCGCGCGTGATGCAACTGACGTTCAGCTCGGTTGCGGCGCTTTTTCGCGGCGTCGAGTCGGTCAGTCGGTCAGTTGGTTGTCTGCGTACAAGCGTCTCTCAGCAAAGCGCGTGATGCACGCGGAGTTCGGCGAGAACTTTATGCTCTCGTCAAACTCTGACCGTCCCAGTATCTAAGTCCCAGTATCTAAGTCCCAGTATCTAAGTCCCAGTATCTGAGTCCAAGTATCCGAGTGCTCGGAGGAGTGGTCCGCCTCGATGCATGCAAGTTTGCAACTCTGCATCGTTGAGATCTCGTTTCCATCGACCGATGCTCGAGTCTCCAACCTTTCCGTAACTTCCCATGTTGTTCGGGGTGCGCATACGCGCCGCAAGTGATTTGGCCTCGTTGTCGCCAGCGAGGCACGCCTCGTCGAATTCTTCTCCGATGAACGAGCAAACAGTGCGAAGTGTCTGCTCAGTGTTGAAGACAAGTTCCTCGTAACGCACTTCAAGTAACTGTGGGTGACCGCGGTACGCAAGTCCGGCGGTCGTGTCATGCACCCAACGATCGATGCAACGAGAGATCGGATGATTGGTGTTGAGTGGAACGACCTTCCCGTTGCGAAACGCAGCTTTGGGATGATTGCGCAGCGAGCATGCAACGTCGCGCCCATCACGAATCATGTGGATGAATCGAGCGTTTGGAAACGCACCGAGGAGGTAACCCAGACAAACGACGTGTTTCGGCGTCTTCTCAACCCATCGCACTTTTCCCGCTTGCGTCGTCTGTTCATCGAAGAAACGCGTTGCGAACTCGACAGCGCTCTTTGATGTTGCATGAAGATGCCTTGTTCGCTCGAGACTCCACTGAAACTTCTCGGCGAGTGCTTTGATTTCAGTGGCGCGGCTGAAGATGGCGCTCTCCGGACCTCCCCAGAGGCGAGGGTGTCGTTCCAGCATTCCTCGCAAGAGCGTGGTTCCACTTCGACCGCAACCCATGACGAAGACGCCATCGGCGGAACTTTGATATCTCCCGCGATAGAAATCAGATCTTTCGAATTGGTACTCGCGCCAGAGACTGAAGGCTCGCGTGAGATTGCGCAATGGATTCACGAATGCCCTCCTTCCTGCTCGCTCGACTCAGGCAACGCGGTGGCGTTCCGGCCGAGCAAAGCGTTGACGTGTGCTTTGACTTCTCTCGCGAATCCCGCGCCACGTTGCACGAGACACTTGGCTTCATCCTTGGCAGACCACACGAACTCACCGCGCCAACCTGGATAGCAGTGATCCATTTCTGCTCCGCTGTATCGCTCGAAATCGCGGCGCATCTTTGGTGACCACGATCGCCAAGACGCTCGCGAGCCGTGCGTCGCGTTTGCTCGCGGCGGCGCGGTGAGTGTCTTCTTCGGCAGCATCAGAAATGCTTCAAGTGTCTCGGGCGAACCGGAAAGATCCTCGAGCCGAATCTCAAGAAGCGGCAAACCCAGCTGTGCGGCCTCGCGACGGACGAGTGCGGGCACCAGTGCCCAGTACCACGCACAGCGTGCAAATGGCGACATTCGGGACCACTCAGCGAGTGGCATGCCGAAGTCTGGTCCCTCAAATCGGGTCGAGGCCCACGTTCGAAGCGTTGGGTGCCGCAAGGCTGCCTCGCGAGGGTGATACCACCATCGATGATGGAGCGAGTCGATCACCTCACGTCCATCACGGTGCAGGAGTACGTACTTCGCGGTCGGGAAGGCTTCCGCGAGTGCCGGGAGGACAAAGCTGAGCCGTTGATTACTCTCGCCTGCAAGCGAAGTGGCGCGAAAAGTCGAAGGATCACGCGTGGCTCGAAGGAGATCGACCATCGCACTCTTCGTCATGCGGCCACGTCGAAAGTCGATGGCTTCTTCGAGCAGCTTGGGACGTCGTTCGTGTTCGATGACGGCACCCGGAACGGTGCTCAGCAAACTCGCGATGGAAGTCGTCCCGCTTCGACCCGTTGAGAGGATAAAGAGGAGTTGAGGCTGACTCATACGCGCTGTTCCGTGGAGATCATCGAATCAAGAGGACGGATTTCGTTGGGGTTCCCATGGTCGTCGGTCGATGGCGAACCGACGGACTTCGCGGGACGAGACTTCTTTGGCGTTGCACGACGTGCGCGCAACAACATGAACGCAGCGATCAAACCACCGGAGACCGCCGCCGCCCATGCAGAGAGGGTTGGTCGAACGTCAAAGTACTGGCAGGTTATCGCTGCGGCGACTCCGACGGCAATCGTGGCCATCATTGCGAAAGCACCTGGCATGATGGATCGCGCCATCTCATGGAGTTTGATCCCAGTTGCACGCGACGTGTAATGGAGTTGGAGAGGCAATACAAAGAGTAGGAACACGCCGGAACGCGCACAGGCAACAGCCGTCACTTGCGCTGCGTCGTCGTACGCCTTCGCCCAAAGTCCGACACAGAGAATCGCGGCAATCGTGATGATCGCCTGCCCAATGCTTCCAACAGCAACGGTATGACTACGGCCGAGTGCGAGCATTGTCGGAGCGGTGAGTAGAGACAGGCTCTTGGCAACCCCGATGAGTGCGAGGATGCGCATCGCACCTGCGGCGGCTTGCCAACGTTCGCCGAGCAACATCGTTGCGGCTTCAGCGCCCACGATGAGTGCGCCCATCGCGGGGAGCATCGCCAAACTTGAGAGCCGCATGAGTCTGAGCACTTCCGCCCGCATTCGATCGGGTTCACTGCGGAGTGCGGAGAGTCTCGGCAGCGCAATCGATTGAACCGGACGGACCAGCATCTCGATGAGGATGTTGACGACCCGCATGGCGAGTCGAAAGACGCCGACCGCTGCGGTGCCGAAGAGTGCCCCCATGACGAAGACATCTGCCTGATTGCTCGCGAAGACCGCGATCTGCGAAACGATCACGCCGGAGGAGAAGTGAAGGAAACTCTGTGCGCGCTTGATATCGAAGCGAAAGCGGGGACGCCAATCACTGAGCTTCCAGAGGAGTACGAGCGAGATAAAATCTGTGACAACCGCTTGGATGACGAGCGCCCAGATTCCAGCGCCAAGTAGGGCACTGACGATGGCAACCAGTGCACCGATTGCGGATCCGATCGCACCTCGAATCGTGAGATCTTTGAAGCGCAGTTCGCGTTGTGCGAGGGCCATTTGAACGACGCCGAGTCCACGGAAGAGAATGAGCGGACTCAGGGCCGCGAAGATCGAGGAGATTTCAGGATCTCCCAGAAGCGCACCGACGAGATCAGACGCAAAGTACCCAGCGACCGCGAGGGGTAACGCGAGGGCGATGTTCAGCCAAAAGATAGAGTCGAGATCGAGCGGATCGAGATCCTTCCGCTGAATGATCGCAGGAGCCAATCCAGACTCGGCGAACATCTCGATAAAGAGAACAAACACCATCGCAAGCGCTGCGAGACCGAAATTCTCTGGCCCGAGGATGCGTGCCAAAACGAGCATCGACAGAATGTTGATGCCCTTGGTCGTCCAAGTCA